>JAAEQP010000251.1 GCA_024231375.1 bacterium
CAGCGCCGCTACTATCGCTACGCTGCCATTCGCCGCTTGTGTGAAGAGTGGGGGAGCGTTGAAGCTATGCTGCTTGTCGCGCTGAACGTCTCTTACAGCCGGATGCCCATGAACCGGTCTCTAAAAGAGTTGGCCAAGATCGTCAAGGAAGCAATTAAAAGTGAAGCACCGGAAGGGCCGACCGGCAATCTAAAGAAAAGCATCACGCACAAGGTGCAAGAAAACTACGCGGTCATCGGTCCGGACCACCAACAGTTCGCAGAAGGTGAAAAGGGCTATCACGCGCACCTGGTCGAGTTCGGCACGGTTGCGCGCTATAGCAAGTCAGGCGGATTCCGCGGCGTCATGCCGCCCAATCCGTTTATGCGGCGCGCGTGGACACGGTCTGTGGGGCCAGCGTATGCGGCAATACGTAGGTCGTTGTCCGACGCCATCGAACGCGAGGCGCGTTGTGGTTGAGGAGGCCATTTACAAACTACTCGCCGCCGACACGGACGTAGCGGCGTTGGTGGGTACACGTATACGGCCAGGCGTACGACCGCCGGACGATGGGTTCCCGGCAATCACGTTCCACCGGGCGGGGACGGACCGGACAGAATCGTTTGGTGGACATACAGGACTGTCTACTGCGTC
>JAAEQP010000252.1 GCA_024231375.1 bacterium
CCAGAATCTTGATTGGAATCGGCGCCCGCATCATCAGATAGTCCGCATGGTCCATGCCGAATCCCAACTGCCCCGCAATGTTCTGCTCCGCATCGCCTGTGCTCGCCACCATCTGCCGTCCCAACCGGTTCAAGTAACAACTCGGAGCCGCCACGTCGACGCGGTCGTCCAACGCCATCAGAAACGACGTTTGCGTGCCGCCACCGCTGTTGCCCGTGCATCCGATCCGGTCTGCGACCACCTCGGGCCGCGACTGGAGATAGTCGATGCCGCGCATGCCGTCCCAGATCTCGTAGGTCGCCGTGTTCCGCCCCACCAGGATGCTGCCGATGCCCGCCATGGTATGCGCATAAGTTCCCCAGAACGCCATGGTGCCGTCGTCCTTCAACACCTGGTACCGTTCGCCTTGGTCCACCGGATCGAACACCAGCGCCACATTGCCTTCCAACGCCAGAAACGCGCCCATTGTCTGGTAGGGCTCATGTGCCTTGCCGTTCACGCTGTGACCGCACGGGACCAACACGCCTGGGTAGGGGCCCTTGAACCGGTCCGATTCCGGCACGAACAACGCCCCCGTCACATACAACCCCGGTTGACTCTCGAACAGGACCTTTTCGACCCGGTACCCCTTCCGCCGGACAACGCCCGTGACCTGCGCGTTCAGCGGCGTCCGCTCCGGGAATCCGCCCAAGGCCTCCACAAACCGCTCGCGCATTTGTGCCTGGTACTCGGCAATGGCCTCCGGCGATGTGCGGGCTTCATATTCCGCCTGCCACGTTTCCCACAGTGCCGCCATCTCGTCCACCAAATACGCACGCACCATCCCACTCGGCGCGACGCCCCCGATCTCGTCCGGCAGGACCCGAATCGCGTCCCCCGACGCCCCAAACGCACACGCAGTCAACACCATCGTCGTGAACATGATTCATTCTCCAGATTCACCCCGTTGACAAGCCGCATGCAGCCTACCCGCCGTCCCATTCAGCATCAATGGCTCTCGGCGGCAGCGGGGAACGCTTCGAGCACAAGTACCTCAAACGGTTCCAACTCGATGGCCACCGCTTTGGTCGGCGAGGCGTCAAGCGCCCCAATCCGCTGGTCGGTGCGGGGCGATTCCAGGCGATACCGTGCCGGGAATCCCGGTGTCAGTTCCAGTGCATTCGCCAACGTCAGGTCGAACACTTGCCGCGATTCACTCGGATTCCGCAGTACTACAATCCCCTTGCCCGGCCGCCACGACGACCATCCATAGACCTCCTCGGCACCCGGATCGCCGCCGATCCAGTGCGAATCGATTAGCACGTCGCTGTTGGTCCGGGACCATGTGGCGGCGGAGGCCAGCTCGTCCCACATGCGTTCCGTGAGGAGGTGAGGGCTGATATAGAGTTCCTGAAGATTGGTGCCCGAACCGAAGAACGTCCAGATTTCGTCGGCGACCGATTTCTCATCGCGCGTCATCTTGCCGGGTGTCGCCCGATCTCCGATGCACGGTCCGTGCAACATGAGTGAATTGAGCGGATAGAGCGGTCCCGCCTTCACGACGTGCTGATAGCAGTGCATGTCGCGATACGTAATCCACTGCTGCCGCGTGTTGCCCGGCCCATGAAGCCCCGTATCGCCACCCTGACGCCAGATGGAGTCGGCGTAGCAGGTCCAGAAGGGACTGGCCCAGGTACCCACGGTCGCGCTGATGAATACGTCGGAATTCTTCTCGCGCAGCGTCTCGGTCAGGCTCAGCACGGCGTCGATATCGTCTGCCGACCTGCCGGACGCACCCGTACTGTTGCCTGCGCCCATGCCGTCGAACTTGAAGAAGACCACGCCGTGGTTGTCCATCATCTCGAAGCAGATGTCGCGGAATGCAGTCCCGTATTTCCGACCGGCCATGGAGAACCCGCTGCGGTTGAGTTCGTAGCCCTGTGATTTGCCGTAGGCCAGTCGCTCCTTTCTAGGCTCGCCGTATCCGCCCCAGGGCGACATCCAAACGCCTTGGGCGGCGCCGTACTTCTGCCCCAAGGCGCGCAACCCCTTGAACCCGTCGGGAAAGTCCGAATGGAACCCCCAGAGCGAATTGAAGTCGTCCCAGCCGTCATCCCATACGAAGGCATCCAGGTCTACGCCGCGATCCGTAACCAATTCGCGGCCGATGTACTCGATCGTCTCAACACATTGGGCCTCAGTCATGTGGTTGTCGGGACGCTCGATGTTGAGGTGATACCAACTGTTGTAATGCAGGAAGGGTTCGTAGGCTCGTGCGCGCCGGCGCTCGAGGTAGTACAGAAAGCCGCGACGGAGCTGATCCGGCGGCACAACACCCATCACGGAAGAGAAACGCCAAGGCCGGTCGGGTTGCAGTGTATTCCCCCGGTGCAACGAGCAGGAAACCTGAGCGCCCGTACCGACCTCGTTCTTGGCAAGGGGGTGCTCCACCGCCAGAAACACGTCGTCGACGGTGACGACCGATCCATCAACCTCGCCCACCTGCACCGCGTTCTCTATCCGAGCGTCCAGAAAGGTGACCGATTCGATCTGCGTCTTGCGCTCCGCCGACAACTCGAGGGTCTGGTTGATGTAATTCGACCCGTCACGCAAGTCCACGGTCCAGGTCGCCCGTAGGCCCGACGCCTTGTGGTGGAACACGGCACTCATCTGTTGGCCGTCGGCCAGCACAGTACCCGCGACCGGGCCCTCGGGCTTCAACTTGGCCAAGTCGACCGTTTTCCCCTCGGCCAATTCGATCCGTGGCATGTGGCCCGAGGAGACGGCAATCGTATCGCCCGTCTGCACGTTCGTTATCGACAGCGCCGCAACCCTCTTCCCTTTCAGATTCCATTCACAGCGGATAGCATCATTTGCGAGCACACACTGTTTCGCGCCCGCGGACCCCGTGACCGTGGATGGGGCAGCCCCCGGGTACTCGAGAGCGCCGGCGTGTGCGCTGATGAGCATGCCCAGTGCCGCAAAAAGGATCGCTGTTCTCATGGCGTGAAGTCCCCCCTTCCAGTACTGCTTCATTCTAGCCCGAATATCTCACAAGGCCGCGGCGAATCGCGGCAATCTGTTGGCGCAGGGCGACATGAAGCTTTGCTCAGAATACAACCAGGCATTCATCGCTCAGCTTCAAGCCGTCTGCATCCAACATCTTGCGGCGCTTCATCCACGCCCTTGTGAGATATCCGGGCTAGAGTCGAGCCG
>JAAEQP010000253.1 GCA_024231375.1 bacterium
AACTGATGACGTCGCTGCACCAGTACGGCATCTCGGCTCGTATGGCGGTGCGCGTGCACCAGGCGTTCGGGCCGGACGGGTTGGCCGTCCTGCGCCACAACCCGTACCGCCTGACCGAGATCAGGGGTATCGGGTTCAAGCGGGCCGACCGCGTGGCTCGCTCGATGGGCGTGAAGATGGACGCCCCCGAACGGATCGAAGCGGGTTTGCTCCACGTGTTGGGCGAGCAGGCTCGGGCCGGGCACGTCTACGTACCGCGCTGCTCTTTGGAGCGCGAGGCGGTGGACGCGCTGGGCCGGGTCGTCGCCGCGCACTTGGGGGGAGCACTGCAACGTTTGGCGCACGAGCGCAAGGTCAAGGTGGAAGGAGATCGCGTCTACCTGGCATCGCTCTGGGAAGCAGAGACCGAGGTCGCCAACCGGATCACCGAACTCTCACGCACACCGGGTTCCATCGGGGACGTGAGAACGGTGACGGTGGGGACAAACGGTATCGAACTCTCGCCGGAGCAACGGGACGCCGTCGTCCTGGCGCTGCGCAACAAGGTGACAGTACTCACCGGCGGACCGGGCACGGGCAAGACGGTCACGATGAAAGCCGTCGTGCGGGCGTTGGAGGAGTTGCGGTGTCAGTACGAACTCTGCTCCCCCACGGGCCGCGCGGCCAAGC
>JAAEQP010000254.1 GCA_024231375.1 bacterium
CATCTGGGACGCCATGTTCGAGTTCTGGCGCAACAGCATCCTGTCCGGAATCCAGACGAACGTCGTGAACCTAACGTCCAACCTCGGCAAGACGGGTATTACGCTGGGGCCGGAGCGACTGTCCGAAGCGCTCGTGAACCTGGGCATCCGCAACCCGAATGCGGCGCAACTCGGCGAGTTCAAGCACATGCTGCGCGGCTTCATGCCCGGTCTTCTGCGCGGAATCCACAACGCGCACGTGTCCATCCAGACGGGCAGGCCGTACTTCGAGGAGTCTATCGGGCGCGAGGCGCACACTAAACTGGAGCGTGGGCACGGGGCACAGATCGCAGGCGTCAAGGGCGAGGCGGTCCGCATCCCTCAGACTACGCTTCAGGCCATGGACGAACTGTTCAAGACGTGGAACGCGGAGATCGACATTGGGGCGCAGGCGTACCGCATCGCCAAGATGGAGAAACTGAAGGGCCAGAAGATGGCCCAGCGCATGACGGAACTGATGATGGACACGGACTCGCTTGCGTGGGACCGTGCCATGGACACCGCCCTGGAGAACACATTCCAGGAGCACCCAGAGGGCGGGG
>JAAEQP010000255.1 GCA_024231375.1 bacterium
CCAGCGGGAGAGGGCAGGGTGAGGGGTCCGGCTTCCCTCTCCACCCACTCGCGGGGGCCTGCTACGAAACCGCGGTTCTGAGGGGATCACCCCTGAGCCGTCTCGAATCGCACACCCGTCACCTTGCCCGCCTTCTTCTCGACGAACAGGTTGCCTACCTCGACGCTGTTGCCTCGCCCGCGAAAGAACTCGCCCGGTCGGCTCCGCGACGTTGGGTTGTACAGGCCGATGCGCACCGCGTACTTGCCCAGGCCGGCCGTGTTCGGGATCTCCACTTCCACGCGTCCCAAGGGGTAGTCGCCACCAGCCGTCCAATCGAGCGTGGACGGTTCGGGCCACCGCGTGTCGCGAAAGGCGATATCGCCGTCGTCCGCATACTTGGCGTTGGCGAAATGGGTGAAGGACCAGTACTTCTCCTTCTTGGGCGGCGCGTCCACCGCGTGCCACACGTAGGCATATTCAAACCGATTCCCGCCGAGATACTTGAACGACGTCACCTCGGGCCACAGGTCGTATACGCGCTTCTCGGGTTCCTTGGCCATAGCGGCGCGGATGGTATGGGCATAGGGATGGCGTGTGTCGTCCAACCACGCCTCAACCCGCCCCCGCATGTCGCGAACCACGTCCGCATGGGCTTCATCATAGGCCAGGTTCGTCAATTCGCCCGCGTCGGCCTGCCGGTCGTACAGCTCGTCCAGGTCGCGCGGTTGCCAATTCAGTACATACTTCCAACGGTTCGTGACGACCGTCAGATTGAAATCCATGGAATTGCACACGATGGAGTCGTACATGGGGCGGTCTTCCGCCAGTGCCGACACGAAGCTTCGGCCATCAACGCCGCTCGGCGACTCAATGCCCATGAAGTCCAGCACCGTCGGCAGGACGTCTACGTTGCTCACAAGGCCGTCGTAGCTGGTTCCCGGTTTCAGGACTTCTGGATACCGAAGCAGGAGCGGCACCCGCAGCAATTCGTCGTACCCGCACCAGCACAGCTTAAACACGAACCCGTGGGCCGCAACCATGTCGCCGTGGTCGCTGGTGAACGCCACGATGGTATCGTCGGCCTGGCCCGTGGCGTCCAGGGCCTTCAGAATTTGGCCGATCTGGTGGTCGATGTAGCTGCAATAGCCCCAGTACCGGCGCACATAATCGCGAAACTGATTCTCGGTCCACTCGTCGCCCTTGTAACACCGCCGATTGCGGCGTTGCGCAAGCGGCTTGTCGCGCAGGTCGTCGTCGTGATTCGCGGGCAGCGGCACGTCCTCCAGCGGGTACATGGCGTCCCACGGCTCCGGGGGAGCCACCGGCAAGTGCGGACCGAAAAACGACACGACCAATCCAAACGGTTCCCCGTCGTCGCCGCGTTGTTTCAAGAAGTTCACGGCCCGCTGTGCGAAGAACGACGCCATGTGGTGTTCCTGCGGCAGCTTGGAGACGGCGTGATCGCCATCCCCGGTACTCGGCAAGTCGTTGTGGTTGCCCACGGGCGTGGTGTCGACCAGTTCGCCCAGGCCTACGTCCCGCAGGTACTGTCGGTACTGAGCCCACCCGCCCTGCCAGTAGTCGAACCCATGGACGGGCACGTCCTCGCCCGTGCCGCCGTCGACTTTGTCGAACGTGAACCGCTCCGCGTTGTCGACGCGGCTGTAGTACCAGTGAGCGGGCGGACGGCCCGGCGCGTCGCGGTACATGCTGCCGCTGAGATGCCATTTTCCCACGTACCCCGTGGCGTAACCGGCCTGTTTCAAGATGTCGCCCAAGGCGGGTACGTCGTCATCCAGGTACACGTCGTTGCGGACCACGCCATGGTTGTGGGCGTGGCGACCGGTGAGCATGCACGCCCGCGACGGCGAACACGGAAACGCGGCGATGTGGAATTGGTTGAAGCGGACACCTTCCGCCGCGATGCGGTCCAGGTTCGGCGTCTTGATGGTACCGTTTCCGTATGCGCCCACCGTACTGACCGGCTGCTGATCCGTCATGATCCAGAGTAGATTCGGCCGACGCTGCGCCCCGTACGCCGCCGCGCATGCACCGTTCGCCGCCACACCCGTGGCCGCCGCCGTCCGCAGGAACTGCCGTCTCGATATGGACATGATGATTCCCCCGCATTGCTGTCGCTGTGTTGGCGCTTCAGTGTACCGGATCGGCCGCGGGCTACGCGCCAGGAAGATCGGGGACTGGACCAAGCGAGCGCAGCGAGACGGGACTGGGGAGCTGTTGAGGAAGTCTCGGACTGTCGAAGACTTCAACTTCAACCCAGACACACCCCAAACCATGTC
>JAAEQP010000256.1 GCA_024231375.1 bacterium
CTTGGTACGGCAGGAACGCGGCGTGCGAGGAACGTCTCGACCTTGATCAGAAAGGCATCCTCGCCCAAGGGTCGGGCGGTTCGGGACACCAACACGTGCGAACAGGTGCGAACGAGAGGCTACGGCGTTCCGTCGTTCTTCGGGGTTCCGGCGTTGTGGGCGATCACAACCGTGCCGTGCGCGTTGTTTTCGATCCGCTCCTCACCGGTGATCAGGTTTTCGGTGACAATGGCCCGCTCGACCCGCTCTCCCAAGACCACCTGGAGTTTGTCTTCCTTGAATTCGCAACCGCGCACAAGGATTGAGCCGCCTTGGGCGTCAATCGAAGGACACCCCTTGCGCTGCCGGCCCCATTGGGTGAAGGTGCAGTCACTGAAACCGATGGTGCCGGTCCCGTCCACGACCGCATTGCGGTTACACGGTCCCCAGAAAGCGCAGTTGTTGAAGCGCACCGTCCCCGAATTCGTCTCTTCGACACGGATCATCGTCGGGTCGGGGCCGTGGAACGACACGAACTCGCCGTTGGTGATGAGAATGCCGTACGGGGAACTCTGCTCGACGAGCAGGGAGGTGTAACAATCGTCAGCGCCGATGCCCAGGAAGTTCCCGTTGGTCGCTCCGCGCTCCGTCTTGATGAACTTGTAGCCCACGTTGTAGCCGAAGCAGAAGGTGTTGTGAACATAGTGCCAGTCGGTCTTGCCGAAGATGAATCCGACACCGTTCTTCATCTGCCACTGGAACACGCCCTCGTTCATCGACCACCACGGATTCCAATGCACGTTTTCGATGCGGCCGATGTCATAAATGCTGTCAACGTACACGCCGATGTGCAGCGGCTGGCCGTGCACATTGCGGATCAGGGCGCGCTGGTTGTGGCTGGCGTCGATGGCATTGAAGGGGTTCAGCAACTCGACGTTCATGATGGCGGGGTTGTTGCCCCGCATCGCCACGGCGTACGGATAGGGCGTGGGCTCGTCGGCATCGGGGTCCTGATCGGGGTAATACACGCAGACGCCCTGGAGCGATGCGTTGGTCTGCAGCGTGATAAAGGGCGCGCCCTCCTCGCTGCCGGCGCCGGCCCGCACCAGCAGCACGCTGCCGTACACCGGCTTCTCGGGGCTATTGTCACGGATACCGGCATGGGCGGGTGAATACTCATACGTGCCGCGTAAGGCGACTTCCTTGGGAAACGTCAGCGTGCCAGCGAAGCTGTAGCGTCCAGTCGGCACAACGACGACACCGCCTCCCGCGGCCCCGGCTGCGTCCAGGGCAGCCTGAAACGCCGCCGTGTTGTCGACCTCACCATCGGCGATGGCTCCGAAGTCCGTAACACTCCACCTGGATTCCTTCGCCACGGGATCGTTGTCGGCGCCGCGTGCCAGCAACGACGCGGCCACAACACTCCACAGTAGACCGACCATCTTCATTGTGCATGCTCCCAGCCACAGTCCGTGCCTTCTTCGCACGAACC
>JAAEQP010000257.1 GCA_024231375.1 bacterium
GCCGCAGTCCGGCACCTCGCGTGCAGCACTCTCGAGAAAAGGAGCGGAAACGCCGGGACTGACCCCAGCGAAGTCCGCCGTAGGCGGACGAAGACGGGTCTGTCCCTGGCCTTTTCGCGGGCTGCGCGCCAAGGCCGAGACTTCTTCACCAGCTCCGCCGTGTCGCGGTGCCCCGATCTATACTCAATCCGGGCGCGATTCACACGCTCCCGAGAGAACGTGACCTGACGGCGGGCGATTCCTATAATGGCAGAAGAGGTGTACGGCCCGAACCAGGGGGGACATGATGAGGCGATCTGCAATCGTGATAGTGGCACTTGCCATGGCGCTTGTTGGCGGGGTGGCTGCGCAGGAGGAGGAAACCATGGATCGCAACAGCCTGGTGTACGACTACTTCCAGCGGTCGGCCGACGAGGTAGCGCCCAAGCTCGCCTGGAACGCCAAGACGCCGGCCGAACACGAGGCGTGGCGCACACAGTTCGACGCCAAGCTCCGTGAATTGGTCGGCCGCATGCCGAATCCGGTGCCTCTGGCCGTGGAGTGGGCCGAAGAAACGGAGACTGACCTCTTCACCCGGCGCAAGGTCTACATCCAATCTGAGAAAGACTACTGGGTGCCGGCCTACTACTTCGTGCCCAAGAACATCACCGGCAAGCGTCCGGCGGTGATCTGTCTGCACGGTCACAGCGGCATCATCCCCTACATCCGCGAAGGCACCGAAAAGGAACGCGAAAAGAGCCGCGACCATGCGCTGGACTACGCCGTGTATATGGCCGAACACGGATATGTGACCCTGGCCGTCGTACAACGGGGCTGGAACGAAACACGGAACGAGAAACCTCATAGCTGCCATCGAGTTACCATGGATTCGTTTCTCATCGGCATGACACCTGTGGGATTGCGGTGCTGGGACGCCATGCGCTGCCTGGATTTCCTCGAAGGACGAGATGAGGTGGATGCGGACCGCATCGGCGCCGCGGGGTTGTCCGGAGGCGGCACCACGACCCTGTTCTTCACGGCCCTGGAGCCGCGCGTGAAACTGGCCATGGTGGCGGGGTACTTCTGCACGTTCCGCGACTCCATATTCACCATTCACCACTGCATCTGCAACTGCGTGCCCCACATCATGGAATGGGGCGAAATGAGCGACGTGGGCGCGTTGATCGCCCCTCGACCCTGCCTCATGATCAGTGGCGATGAAGACCGCATCTTCCCCATCGATGCCACAAAACGGGCCTACGCCGACCTGGCCAAGACGTACAAGGTGCTGGGCGCCTCCGAGGAGCTTGACAGTGATTTCTTCGAGGGGGAGCACCAGTGGAGCAACCGTAAGTCCTTGGCATTCCTGGAGAAACACTTCGGAGCCTTGTCGGAATAGCCGCTGGGAACGCATCCCCAAGGCGGCCCTTTCCGTCGCGTTGTGTTAGGGCGTGCAGGCTGCGTCAACTTTTGCTATAGTCTTCTGTTATGAAAAACATCTTCCAGATCCGCGAGGTGTCGGCCCTTTCGTTTAACGAGCGGGTTCTCCAGGAAGCGGAGGATACCCGCAATCCTCTCATGGAACGGCTGAAATTCCTCGGGATCTTCTCGTCGAACATGGACGAGTTCTTCAAGGTGCGCGTGGCCAGCATCCACCGCCGCATCGAGTTGGGCAAGAAAGGCATGGATGCCGTCCTCGAGGCCGTTGGCGAACGTGCGCGCCACTTGGACGAACGGTTTCAGAAAGCCTACGCGGACATCACGGCCGGTCTCGCCGACGAGGGCATCCGCATCCTTACGGAACGCGATGTCGAAAGCTACTCGAGCCACCTTGCCGATTGGGTGACCGACTACTTCCGGACGCGTGTGCTGCCGTTCCTCGTGCCCATCATCCTCCACAAAGGATTCCCCTTTCCCCAGTTGACGGACAGCGCCCTGTATTTCGGTGTCAAGATGTGGGGGTCGAAGCCGCGGTACGCAATCCTCGAAATCCCTTCCGATCTTCCTCGGTTTGTGGAATTGCCCAACGGCTGCATCATGTACATCGACGACGTCATTCGGCACTCGCTGAACGAGGTCTTCTACATCTTCGATTACGATCAGATCGAGGCCTACGAGTTCAAGATCTCGCGCGACGCCGAGCTGGACATCGACAACGATTTCTCCGAAGGATACGTCCGCAAGATGGAGAAGGTCTTGCAGCAACGCAAAGGCGGGCGGCCCACCCGGCTCGTGACGGACGCCACCATCCCACCGGGGTTGCGGAAGCTGTTGGTGAAGGAACTCAATATCGGCTCCAGCGACACGGTCATCACGGGCGGCCGTTATCACAACATGAAAGATCTCATGCGGTTCCCGAGTCAGCGCAAAGACCTTGTGTTCGAGACGATGGAGACATCGCCCCACCCCGTGCTCGACCGCGACCGCAGTCCCATGTACGACACCATCCTCCAGCAGGATGTGCTCGTCACCTATCCCTACCAGTCCTTCGACCATGTCATCCGCCTCCTGCGCGAGGCCGCCATCGACCCGGCCGTCGAAGAGATCAAGATGACGCTGTACAGGACCGCGCGCGCGTCCCAAGTCGTGAACACGCTCGTGAACGCCGCCCGCAACGGGAAACGGGTGTTCGTGTCCATCGAGTTGCAGGCGCGGTTCGACGAGGCGAACAACATCGAAATGGCCGAGCGACTGATCGAGGCCGGCGTGAAGGTGGCCTACGGCGTGCCGCCACGCAAGGTCCACGCGAAACTGCTATACATTCGCAAGAAGGACAGCCAGATCATCGGCCTGTCCACCGGCAACTACAACGAAGTCACGGGCAGATTGTACGTGGACAGCATTCTGATGACGGCCGACAAGCGCCTGGCGGTCGAGGTGGCGCGCGTATTCGATTTCCTGGCCACCGCCGCCAAGACCCAGACCTTCGACCTGCCCAAGTTTAAGCACCTCATGGTGTCTCCGTTCAACTCGCGCCGCGCCATCATGGCCGAACTGAACAAGGAAAAGGCCAAGGGCGAAGACGGCTACGTGCTGATGAAGGTAAACCATCTGACCGACAAGAAGGTCATTCGCCGAATCCGCGAAGCCGCCAACGCCGGTGTCCAGATGGACCTCGTCGTCCGCACTACCTACGCCTTGCGGCCCCATCCCAACATCCGGGCCATTTCGATCCTAGACCGCTACCTTGAGCACCAGCGCGTGTACGTTTTCGGCAAAGGCGAAGACCGGCGCGTGTACATGGGGTCGGCCGATCTGATGGAACGCAATCTGGACTGGCGTGTCGAGGTGGCGTTTCCCATCTATTCGGAGGAACTCAAGCAGCAGGTCGTCGACATGATGGAGTTGCAGGTCGCCGACACCTACAAGGCAAGGGTGTTGGACGAGACGCAGCAGAACGAGTACGTGTCGGCCGGAAGAGCCCGCAGCAAGCGTGTGCAGTACGAAACCCACCACTACCATGCGCGTATGTTCTGTCAGGCCGACAAGGCAGCACCCACCCCGACGCCTTGACCGGGGGCGAACGTCGACACGAATGCGGTCCTCATCCGTGCAACGCGGTCACTTCCCGGCATGTGAAGGGGCGTACCGGAGTCTACTCCACACCAAGTGTGCCACCCGCAACACTGTTGTGGGTGTCTTCAGGCTACGGGATGGTGGCCCATCGTGAACCCGGGTCCTTAAGCTGCCGCTTGAGGGTGGCACGCCTCACGAGACCACATTGCCACGACGGTCCCGCTAGGTGCGATTGCCTTGGGCAATGTGAGCATTCGGTGTCCCTCGCAGGCCTTGGCGGCGGTGAAAGTCGGCGCGTGATGGTGTTACAATGATTGGATACCTGGAAGGGACCAGGGACCGTTTTCTGCACGTCATGGCTCGCGCGAGTGTATGACAAGGAGACAGAACCCGGATGCGGACCCAATTCGCAAAACTCCTGAAGCAACTCCGAAAGAATTCGCCCAAGGCGGACATCGAACTCGTGCGAAAGGCCTACCGTCAGGCCAATGAAGCGCACAAGGGCGTCCTGCGCGAATCCGGGGAGCCCTATGTCTCTCACTGCATAGCGGTTGCGCGGGTCCTGGCCCAGTTGAACCTCGATACCACCACCATCGCGGCCGGTCTGCTTCACGACGTGGTGGAGGACACTCGCGTCAGCCGCAAGGAGCTTGCGGCCGAGTTTGGCGAAGAAATCGCCTACCTTGTCGATGGTGTGAGCAAGATCAAGACCATGAAGTGGAGCTCCACGAACATCCAGCAGGAGAAGCAGGCGGCCAATCTGCGCAAAATGCTCGTGGCCACCGCCGAGGATGTCCGCGTGATCCTCATCAAGTTGGCGGATCGCCTCCACAACATGCGGACCATCGAGTTCCTCAAAGAGCGGGAGCGGGTGGAACGGATCTGTAGGGAGACGCTGGAAATCTACGCGCCCCTCGCGCATCGTCTTGGTATCGCGAACTGGAAGTGGGAACTCGAAGACCACGCGTTTCATCATCTTCATCCGGCCGAGTATCGCGCCATGGCTGCTCAAGTCTCCATGAAACGACGCGAGCGCGAGGCGTGGCTCGAACAGACGATCCAGTTTCTCGATGAACGCCTCGGCGAAGCGGAGGTCGCGGCGCGTGTCATCGGGCGCCCCAAACACCTGTTCAGCATCTACCAGAAGATGGTGCAGCAGGGTAAGGACTTCGACCAGGTCTTGGACGTGCTGGCGGTGCGCATCATCACCCAGACGGTGTCGGGATGCTACAACGCCCTCGGCGTCGTGCATCACGTTTGGATGCCTGTGCCTGGGCGCTTCAAAGACTACATCGCCATGCCCAAGGTCAACATGTACCAGTCCATACACACGACGGTCATGCGCGAAAACGGCGTACCCCTCGAAGTGCAGATCCGGACCGAAGAGATGGATCGGACCGCGCGGGACGGCATCGCGGCGCACTGGATGTACAAGGAAGGCGACCAGGACGCGAAACTCGACCAACGGCTTCAGTGGTTGCGGCAGATGTACGAGTGGCTGCAGGACGCACATGCGCCGGACGAATTGCTGGACAGCGTGCGCCGGGACGTCAGTTCGTCGGACGTGTATGTGTTTACTCCCAAGGGTGAGGTGAAGGAGTTGCCGGAAGGCGCGACCCCCCTCGACCTGGCCTATTGCATTCACTCCGACGTGGGGCATCAGTGCATCGGCGCCCGGGTGAACGCCCGCATGGTGCCGCTTCGCTACAACCTGCAGACCGGCGACGTGGTCGAGATTCTGACCGCCAGAAGCCAGACGCCCCATCTGGATTGGTTGGAGATCTGTATCACGGGCAGGGCACGAACGCGTATCCGTCAGCGGCTGCGCGAGTTGGGAGAATTGGAGTCCCTCGACAGCCAGCTCAAGAAGGACGTAGCCGAGGTCGTCACGCCCCAGAAGCAGCGCAAACGCGAGCGTCCGGTGGCCGAAGTGGACGATGCCACCCGTGAGAAGTTGGTCCGTGTGGAAGGGACCAAAGGCGTTCAGGTGATGTTCGCCAAGTGCTGCAACCCCATGCCAGGCCAGCCGATTCTGGGGTACGTCACCAAGAACCCCGGCATCACGATCCATCGCGCCGACTGCAACAACTTCGCCATTACGAAACGCGATCCGGCACGCATCATCGGGGCATCGTGGGCGGGCGACGAGATTCTCGAGATGGGGTTGCGCGTGTCTACGGGACAGCGCCCCAATCTACTGGCCGACATCACAAACTCCATGCGGCCCATGAACATCAGCATTACCAGCGCCCGCTACCTGCCCGACAAAGACGGCAAGAGCCTGTTCGAGTTCATATTCGAAGCCCCTGACGAAGAGAGTGCGAAGCGTGTGGCGGCCACTATCCGGCGCGTATCGGGCGTTACCAATGTCGTATCCGTGCCCGCAAAACAGTTGGCAGGGAAGAAGTAGCCCGCCGGGGAGCGAGCGGTGATGGAACGGTTCGAACTGGTCACCACATTCAAGCCCGAGGGCGATCAGCCCGCGGCCATCGGCGACATTTCCGCCAATCTCGACGACGGTGTCCGGCACGAGGTGCTCCTCGGCGTGACTGGTTCCGGCAAGACGTTTACCGTCGCCAATGTTGTGGCGAAGGTGAACCGTCCGGCCCTGGTCATCGCCCCCAACAAAATTCTCGCGGCCCAATTGTACTCCGAGTTCAAGGACCTCTTTCCCAACAACGCGGTCGAGTACTTCGTCAGCTACTACGACTACTACCAACCCGAGGCCTATCTCCCCACCACGGACACCTACATCGAGAAGGACGCCTCCGTCAACGACGAAATCGACAAGATGCGCCATGCCGCCACGCGGTCGCTGCTCACACGCCGCGACGTCCTGATCGTGGCCAGTGTCTCGTGCATCTACGGCATCGGGTCGCCCGAAACCTACCAGCAGATGCGGGTCGAATTTTCGCCCGGCGACGAACTGCCCCGCGATGATCTCATCGCCGGACTGGTGGCCATGCAGTACGCCCGGAACGACGTCGACTTTCATCGTGGCACGTTTCGCGTGCGTGGCGACATCGTCGACGTGTTCCCCTCGCACGAAGCGTCCACGGCGCTACGCATCGAGTACTTCGGCGACGAGATCGAATCGGTCCAGGAAATCGACCCGCTCCGCGGCACGGTGTTCCGATCCTTGCGGCGCGTGGCCATCTACCCGGGCTCCCACTACGCCACCACGGCCGAGAATCTCGAGCGATCCATCGCTGCCATCGAATTGGAACTCGCCGAGCGCGAGAAGGAGTTCCACGACATTGGCAAGTTGATCGAGGAACAGCGTATCGGCCAGCGCACACGGTTCGACATGGAGATGATGCGCGAAATCGGATACTGCAACGGCATCGAGAACTATTCGCGCCATCTGGACGGTCGCATGCCCGGCGAACCGCCGTTCACCCTCCTCGACTACTTCCCCGACGACTACCTGCTCGTCATCGACGAGAGCCACATCACCGTGCCCCAGATCGGCGCCATGTACAAAGGCGACCGGTCGCGCAAGGAGAAGCTGGTCGACTACGGGTTCCGGCTCCCGTGCGCCAAGGACAACCGCCCCCTCCAGTTCGAGGAGTTCCAGCAACGGGCTGGGCAATGCATCTATGTGAGCGCTACCCCCGGCGCCTACGAGCTTGAGGCGAGCGAGGGGCTCATCGTGGAACAGGTCGTTCGGCCCACGGGTCTCGTCGACCCCGAAGTCGAGATCCGACCCGCCACGAATCAGGTCGACGATCTGCTCGACGAGATCCGCACCATCGTGACCAAGAACGAGCGCGTCCTGGTCACGACCCTCACCAAACGGATGGCCGAGGACTTGACCGCCTACCTCCGGGACCTGCAAGTGCGCGTTCGCTACATGCATTCCGATGTGGAGACCCTGGAACGCATTGAGTTGATTCGCGCCCTGCGGCAAGGCGAGTACGACGTGCTCGTCGGCATCAACCTGCTCCGGGAGGGACTGGACCTGCCGGAAGTGTCGCTCGTGGCGATACTCGATGCTGACAAGGAAGGGTTTCTGCGATCCGACCGCAGTCTTATCCAGACCTGTGGCCGGGCCGCGCGCAACGTCAACGGCCGGGTCATCATGTACGCCGACAGGACCACCGGTTCCATGGCCCGCGCCCTCGACGAGATGAGCCGTCGACGCACCAAGCAATTCGCCTACAACAAACAGCACAACATCACGCCGCGAACCGTCCAGAAGGCCATTAGCGACATCCTCGGCAGCGTCTACGAGCGCGACTACGTGACCGTGCCCATGGCGGCCGAGGAGGAGGCCCTCTACACGCCCACCTTCAACATCGAGAAGACAATCCGCGACCTCAAGAAGCAGATGAAGAAGGCCGCCGACAAGATGGATTTCGAGAAAGCCGCCGAATACCGTGACCGCATCCTCGCCTTGGAGCGACGGCAAATCGAAGAAGGGTTGTGAGTTCGGGCTGCCAAGTCCCCGGGAATTCCCGCCGCAGAGACCGCATGCAAACCCTCGCCTACCGCTTCACGCAGCGGTGGAAGATCTCTTTGTCGGGCATGCCGAAACGGAACTGCTCTGCTGGAGACAGGTAGTCCCCCGGCTTCAGTTCCTGCACCTCGAAAGCATCGAGTTTCTGGATGAAGTCCCGTGCATGGGAGTAGTAGTGATCGAAAATCTCGGGGTGGGGGCGGCCGAAGTAGACGGTCTCTTCGTTGCGCAGGTCGATGGGCACCATCAGGTAGGCGATCCCGCCTGGCTTCAGGATGCGGTGAATCTCGGCGATGCCCTCGGTATCGTCCTTCAGATGCTCCAACAGGTGGATGCAGAACACCACGTCCACGGAGTTGTCTCGGCAAGGGATGGCCAGAATGTTGGACTGAAAGGCCCGGCCCTTCACTGGCTGCAGCCGTTCGAGGCCCAAGTCGGATGCGGCGTAAGCCAGGTCGGGATTCCTGCCCAGGATATCGGTCACTTGCCTCTCGGGGGCGTAGTGAACGGCGAAACCTGAGCGGGACAGGAGATCCGGATCGTGACGGTCAACGTAAACCTGCATGCCCCGGTGCCGGTCATAGGCGCCGCATGAAGGGCACTCGAACCGGGCCACCCAGAAACTCACGCCATCGAGAGGGATGAAATCGTACCCTTTCCAGCCGCAGCAGGGGCACTCCACCCGATTGCTTTGCCCCCATCGGTTTCGGCGGGCCACGTAGGCCCTGTTAAGGCGGAACCGGAAGTAATACCACGCGGACCGCGCACCTTTCTCACCAAGGCGCCACGCGAAGACATGAATCAACCCGCCAAGCAGAATCATCCACGTTCCGATGCGTCCTATGCAGGCGCTTATCGGTTTCATCAGGATCCCATTCTCCGTGTGTTAAGGCAGCCAAAGGACGCCAGGAGTCTACTGAACAGACTCCGATGATCGCAAGGCGAAGCGGAGCGATTCGGCGAACGCGACGTATCGGTATCGGGAGTCGGGACCGCTACAAGTACCCCACTGCTCTGAGCTTCTCCTCTGATTCGGGGTCCGCATCACGCCATTCGGGCGGACCGAAGCTGTCGGCAAGAGCCCTTCCCTCTCCCCGAGACCGCGCCAGCGCGTCTTCCAACTCGCGGATGGTGTCGGCGTCGATTCCCTGGCCCGGCGACAGTTCGCCGGGATCTTGTTCGAGATTGAAGACCAGCTTCTTCGCTGGGCGCGTCGTGTGGATGATCTTATGTGAACCGACCGTCAGGGCATAGTGCCAATCCTCACGGTCGACTCGATGGAAATCGGCCTCGCTGTAGACCCAACGGTCCTCCTTGACGGCCAGCGAGCCGTCCGGATGGAACAGGCTCTGCGCCTGCAGTCCATCGGGCGGGGTCAGTCCGCACAGGGCGAGGAGTGACGGGTACAGATCGTACATGGCGACCGACTGAGGTACGCGGACGCCCTCGGCGTTTCCGGGCACGTGGATGATCAGCGGAACGTGGGTCTGGTCGTTGTACAGCGACTTGCCGTGGCCGTAGGATCCGTGCTCGCGGAACGCTTCGCCATGATCCGACACGAACACCACGATGGTGTTCTCTGCGATACCGAGTTGTTCGAGTTTCGCAAGCATACGGGCGACCTGGCGGTCCGTGTACAGGATCTCCGCCTCATACATGGCCCGTATCCAGTCCATCCCCTCGTCGCTCAACTCATCGAGGCACAGTCCTTCATGGTCTTTGCCCTGGTGTACCCACGCGTTGTATACGGGACCATATTGGCGCCAGATCTCGAAGTCGCGGTCCGAGGGGCGCGGCAAGTCGCCGAAGAGGTCTTCAACACACTTGGCCGGGGGCTCGTAGGGATGATGCGGGTCCCGAAGATGGGTGTACAGAAAGAAGGGATCGCCGCCGTGGGCATCCAGCCATTCAAGCACCAGATCCGTTTGCTTCGCCGGATCGGCGAAGTGCTCGTGCCAGTAGTCATCTACCCCTTGGGCGAAACCGTACATGGACTGGCAATGTGCGTTCATCATGAACATGGCGGTGCGGAATCCCGCGGCGCGGAAGCATTCCGGCATGGTGACGAACACCTCGCGTAGCGCCTGCAGCTTCGCGGCCTTGCCGCCTTCGATCTCAGGGAAGACGGCCTGATGCACCGAGGGCACATACCCCGTCAACATCGATGCGACGGAGGGCTTGGTCCATGGCGCCTGGGAATAGCAGTGTTCGAAGAGGTAGCCCCGTTGTGCCAGTGCATCGATGGTAGGGGATGTGTCCTGTTCACAACCGTAGCAACCGAGGCGATCCGCCCGCAACGCGTCGGCCAGGACAATCAACACGTTGAAGGTGGGGGTATACGAGGGGTCGGGGTCAGGAATCCGGGGTGCGGGCGCCACGACGCTCTGAGGCACCGTCTTCCGGGGGGGCGGTTGCTGAGGCGCCGAAGGGGAACACCCGAGGGAGAGTACAAGGAGTATTCCGGCGATGAAGGCATGAAGTCTCTGCGATCCACTCACACAACTAGTCTCCGACCAAGTGACAAATCCAGCCAATATGTTCCCTTACATGGCATGCAAGCACCAATTCTGCCATCGCATCGTGCATGAATCAAGGTCCCCTTCGTAGTGCCATTGAAAAGAGCCTTCTCTCGGTTTACGATCTGACGGCACCGAAAGTGTGGGCGCTGAGGACCTTTCGGATGAACTCGACGCCATTGAATGCCTGTAGGCTCGGCGCATCTCGGGCGTCGGTAGCCGAGCAGTGAGAGGAACCTTCGCATGTCCGACGACTCGCTTCCCGACGCCATGAACTTCGCCGTCGTAGGATGCGGCATGCTGGCACAGCAACAGCACATACCCAACATCGCCGCATCGGCCAAGACGGTGTTGCATACGTGCTGCGACCTGTCCGGCGACGCGTTGTCCGAATGCCGCGAACGCTTCGGCGCTCTCAACACCACCAACGACTACCGCGCCGCCATCAACAATCCCGAGGTGGAAGCCGTTGTCCTGGCCACGACCGAGCAATTGCGACTGCCCGTCATCGAAGCCTGCGCGGAGGCAGGCAAGCCCATCTATGTCGAGAAGCCGCTGGCCGGTACCCTCGGCGAAGCCTACGACATCGCGCGCGTCGTGGCCGAGGCCGGCATCCCCACCTGCGTGGGCCACAACCGACGTTGCGCCCCGGCCATGGTCGACGCGCATCGCATCTTTCGAGCCCACATGGAACACCCCGAGCCGTGCCCCTGGCGCTTCGAGCGGGAAGGCGATGCCCGGCCCGCGTTGCCCGACGACGGGGCGGCCGCCATGTCCGTGCGCATCAACGACGACTGGTACAGTTGGAAGGGGTGGGTGTTCGACGAATCCCAGGCCCAGTTCGGACCCATGCTGTTCGAAATGACCCATTTCACGGACCTGTGCAACTGGTTCCTGGCCGCGCCGCCGGTCGAGGTGACGGCCTTGTCGGGCGGGACACTCAACCACGGCGTGGCCATCCGTTACGAAGGCGGCGCAATCGCCACCATCCTCATGACCGGAAACGGCACCTTTGGTTATCCCAAGGAACTCTACGAAGCTATGGGCAACGGCGGATGTGTCGCCGTCGATCACATGCTCGAAGTGCGCACCGCCGGCATCGAAGGCGCGTCCCCACGCACCTGTTACCCCATGTTGAAAGACAGGCATCCCAGCGTGGGCACGGAAGGCGGCGCGCCGGGATGGCTGGCCAAGCGGCGGGCCGCATCAACGGAGGCCGTCGATGCGGACGACCCCATGCTGGCCTTCACCGCCGAGCCCGACAAAGGCCACGCCCACGCCATCGACCGGTTCGTGGACGAGATCCGAGGGAGCGGCCCCGTTGTGTGCGGCGTCTCAGACGCGCTTCTGGCTACCCGCGTGTCATTCGCCGCCATCAGGTCCGCAGACGAGAAGCGCACGGTCTCCATGGAAGAAGTGTGAAAAGCTGTCAGCTTTCAGCCATCGGCGTTCAGCCTGAGCGGGATCTGGCGGATCGGTCGAATCGGACTGATCGGTCCGACCTGCTGAAAGCCGACCGCTGAAAGCCGACCGCTGAAAGCCGACCGCTGAAAGCCGACCGCTGAAAGCCGACCGCTGAAAGCC
>JAAEQP010000258.1 GCA_024231375.1 bacterium
CCCCGCCCCTGCGGGGGGCTTTCTTCTTGGTCTGGACGGCCGACGGCATAAGAAAAGGGCGCCCGTTCATCATGAACGGGCGCCCTTCGTGTTTAGACAGTGCGTGCGGATCTTCCGGAGCCTAGCCCGCTAGAACCGCGACTGGGTGCGCCTAGGCTCTGAGGTCGAGCCGCGTGCCGATGCCTGAAGTGCTCACCGACGCAGACAGCATGGCCCGGATGATCTGGGCGCCCTGATTCTGCGCCTGGTCCATCTGCTGCTGGGTCTTCGCCATGGATGCCATGGCCTGCTTCTGCGCTCCGCGAATGAGCGGGCCGATGCCGTTGCCACTCGAGATGGAATTAACCATCGTGAATCCCTCCGAGAATGTGGTCCAACCGACCCTTATTGTACCACACGAGCCGGCTCCGCTTCCCTCTTTCGGGAACATTCCCTATCCCGAACGCCAGACGATAGGCCGTAACCCGTTTGCGGAAAGGCCCTTGGTGTCATGAGAAGACCACGGTGGATACGCCGTGCGGCCCACCTGGACAAGGGCGTCTGACGGGTGGCAAGCAACCGCGGAACGCGGTCGAACCGCCTGCAGCTTGTCGGTGGCCACGGGATCTGCTACGCTGAGCGTCGCAGACAAACGGGGGTGCGCCATGGTGTGGGTGCGCAAGATTCCGACGGGATGGTGGCTGGCCGGTGTCGTCGTACTCAGCGCGGCTGCCGCGACTAGCGCCCTGAGTTTCCGATTCGTCTACGGCGAGAACCATGCCGGGCGTCCGATCTACGCGTTTCTGGCGCTGTATCTCTTGGGATGGGGGGGCTTTGCCTATGCCGCGATGCGCGCGATGCGAGGCGGGGGCGGAGTCCCGGTCTTGTTCGTGGTGATCGTGGGGCTTGCTGCGCGGGCGATTCTTCTCCCGTCGAACCTGATTCAGGAGAACGACTGCTACCGGTACGTGCTTGATGGGGAGGCGGTGCTTCATGGCGTGAATCCGTACCGACATGCTCCCGAAGACGTGGCTTCCGATACACGGGGGGCCTTTGCCCGATCCTTGGAAGGCAAAGATGCCCGCCTCGTGGTGAGTCGAATCGGCTATCGCCACATCCCCACGATCTATCCGCCCGCGGCCCAAGCGGCATTCGCGGTGGGTGCACGGCTCACTCCGTGGGATTGGCGCGGTCAACGATGGGTGTTCCTGGCGTTTGACGTGGCCACGATGGCGTTGCTGCTCCATGTTCTTCGCGCCACGGGGAAGCCGGCAGCGTGGATAGTGGTGTACGCTTGGAACCCTTTGATTCTGAAAGAAGTTGCCAACGCCGCGCACTTGGACGCCATGGCCGGGTTCTGCATTGTGCTGACAGTGTGGGCCATGGTGCGCTGGGCCGCGAGCGACCGGTCGGCGTACGCGGCGGTTGCGGGATGCGCGCTGGCCCTGGCCGTGCTGACCAAGCTATATCCACTCCTCCTGGTGCCGGCGTGTCTGGCGTTCCTGTGGGGTCGACGCCGTCAATGGAAGGCCCCCGCTGTCTTCGCGTTGGCGCTGCTTGCCGTCACCTGTCTGGCGTACGTGCCGTTCCTTGGCGTGGGTCTCGCGCGTATGACGGAGGGGTTGAGGACCTACGGCGCGGAGTGGCAACGCAATGACGGCGCGTTTCGAATAGTTCAGACCGCCTTTCGACCAGTCGGGGGATTGGCCTGGGGCAGCGTGTCGCGGACCATTTCGAACCCCCGCTTGGCCACGGCCTGCATCGTGGGGGCGTTCGCGTTGGTTCAGGCATGGCGCGCAGGGAAAGGCAAACGCCGGGAGCTGTTGAAGAGGTCCGAATCGCAGGTTAGAGCCGCGAAAGAAACTAGGGACAGACCCGTCTCG
>JAAEQP010000259.1 GCA_024231375.1 bacterium
CAAAGTCCAATCCAAGACGGGCTGGGATCGCGTCCGCGCCTACAAGGGAGTCGACACCGCGAGACGCTGGTACCTCACCGCAGAACAGGTATCGGCCTTCGTCGCCGCCTGCCCCGACGAAGACTTCCGGAACCTGGTCAAAGGGGCACTGTTGACCGGCGCACGCTACAGCGAGCTCGGCAGGATGCGCGTTGAAGACTTCCGCCTCGACGGCGAGAGCGTCTTGATATCCCGGAGCAAGAGCGGACGATCCCGGCACGTGTTTCTCGCTTCCGAGGGCATGGCCTTCTTCGCGGAATTGACCACCGGACGACCCCCCGATGAGCTCATGTTCCTGAGCGACGGACAACCATGGGCAAAACGCAACCAGACCAAGCCCTTTCAGGCTGCCTGCCGGGCCGCCGGGATCACCGGCACCGGACTCGCACGCCCAACCTTCCACGGCTTACGACACACTTTCGCGTCCCAACTCGTGATGGCCGGAGCACCCCTCTCCGACGTCGCCGCCTTGCTCGGCCATACCAGCATCCGGATGGTCGAAAAGCACTACGGACATCTGGCCAAGAGCCACGTGCGACGGACCGCCG
>JAAEQP010000260.1 GCA_024231375.1 bacterium
CCCTGTTTCAGGCAGTAGTAGTCCCACACGGCGCCGAAGGGCAAGGACTTGATCTCCTCGAGTAGCGCGAGTCGAGCCGTGTAGTCGCCGCTGGCTTCGAGGGTCCGCAAGGTATCGGTGGGCTCAAGCAGGGCGATCAACAACGCCTTGATCATGGCTCGCGTCCCGGTGGTCCATGCCGCGAGGCGGTTGATGCTGGCGTCGAAGAAGTCCAGTCCGATGTGGACCCGGTCCAGGAACCCGTGGCGAACCAGTTCCTCGGCGATGCCGCGGAGTTCGTCGGAGAGAATGACGACATGGTCGCTGTCCCACCGGACGCCACGGCTGACGTGCAACAAGACTTCCGGGACGAACATCAACACCGACGACAGCTTGTCGACGATGGTTTCGGTGGGATGGAAATGGCCGGAGTCCAGGGTCAACAGGGTTTGGCGTTGGGTGGCGTAGCCCATGTAGAACTCGTGCGATCCCACGACGTAGCTCTCCGAACCGATGCCGAAGAGCTTGCATTCGACCGCGTCGAGGGTGTGGGCCGGGTCAAACTTCTCGGCGAGCACGGCGTCGAGCGCGTCGCGCAATCGCTCGCGCGGGGCGAGCCGATCGACGGGAATATCCTTCATGCCATCGGGGAGCCAGATGTTCGTGACGGTGGGCGATCCGAGCTCGCGGCCCATATGGGCGGCGATGTGCCTGCACGCGATGCCGTGCTCGATCCAGAAGGCGCGGATGCCGTCGTCGGCGTGGGACAGGGTGAATCCGTCGTCCGCGTTGGGGTGGGCGAAACAGGAGGGGTTGAAGTCGATGCCCATGCCCTTACTCTTGGCCCAATCGATCCAGGCGGAAAAGTGTTCGGGTTGCAGCGCATTTCTGTCGACCTTGACGCCGCCGGTCTCCGCGTACATGGCGTGAAGGTTGAACCGATGCCGCCCGGGAATCAGCGTGAGGGCTTTGTCGGCGTCGGCACGAAGCTCGTCCGCGTTGCGTGCCTTGCCCGGATAGTTGCCGGTGGCCTGGATGCCCCCACCGGACGCGCTGTCCACGTGCTCGAACCCGCCGACGTCATCGCCCTGCCAACAGTGGAGCGAGATGGGAATCGCTCCCAAGGCGTCCATCGCGGCATCGGCGTCGACGCCGTAAGCGGCATAGAGATCGTTGGCGCAGGCGAAGGACTTTTCGATGGCGGCGTCGGCGATTTTTGGAAACATGTTTCTTCCTCACTTCGTTGAGTGGCCCTGTCAATTGAGTAGCAACCGTTGCACTGTGATCGGAATCGCGCCCGACGGACGAGAGCACCGTATCTACGAACAGGCGAACCGATCCGCGAGCGCAACCCGATGCGGACCTGTCCCGGCTGAGGCCGGCTGAGGATCCCCCCGTCCAGCCATGTTCTGAGATACAACAAAGAGCCATGCCGGTTCAAGCCTGGGCCTGTGGAGATATTGAAAGAGTGGCTGTCTCCGGCGCGCAGATGTGACCTTTTCAACAGCTCCCCTGTGCCCCGCCTCGTTGGGGGAGGGTTGCCGGTTGGCCGCATTGGGCGTATACTCTCACCAGGAGGTAAATGGGATTTTCGCATTACAAGCACACTTATGGGGAGCGCAATCATGAAGAAAACAGGGTTTACGTTGATTGAACTGCTGGTCGTGATCGCGATTATCGGAATTCTGGCCGCCATCCTTCTTCCGGCGCTGGCCCGGGCACGCGAGGCCGCGCGGCGGGCGAGTTGCCAGAACAACCTCAAACAGATGGGCATCATTTTCAAGATGTACGCGAATGAATCCAAGGGCGAGAAGTTGCCGCCCAAGGTCTCGTGGGACGTGGCAGGGGAGGCAAACTGCTGGATGCCGAACCCCATCGACATTTACCCCGAGTACCTGACGGACGCCAGCGTGTTGCTCTGCCTGTCCGATCCGGAAGGGCAGGGTGTGTTGGTGCCCGGACAGGATGGCGCCTGGGTAGACGCCAACGGCGACCTGGATATCAACCCGCCGCTGGGAACGGGCGCATTCGCTGAGCAAGGGGACACGTCCTATCTGTACATGGGGTATGCGGTGCGGGACAACAGCATTCTGGAAGGTTGGTCGGACCCCGGCGACATCATTCTGGCGCTGGCGCCGATCGCGAATGAGCCGGACGAGGACGCAGAAGTCAACCACCCGGATCTTGGTGTGGTGACCGTCTATCGTCTGCGGGAGGGGATCGAACGGTTCCTCATCTCGGACATCAACAATCCCGCGGCCACCAGCAAGGCCCAGTCGGAACTGGCAGTGATGTGGGATGTCATCATGACCGTAGTCGAGCACTTCAACCACGTGCCGGGGGGCGCCAACGTGCTGTACCTGGACGGTCATGTCGAGTTCGTCCGCTACCCGAGCGATGAGTTCCCGGTGACGCTGGAGTTCGCTCAGGTTGCCGCGTTCGGCACGTAGTGTAGTCGCCTCCCGGAGGGGGAGACGCACCTCCAGTCGGCCACCCGGGACGTTTTTGGATCGGCCGCTACCGGAAGTTTCCGCGCCGGTGGCGGCCGTTGAATGTCACCCATCCCTCGCGCCGCCGGGCAATTCGCTTTCGCACCGCCTCTCGGGAGATAATGGCGGCCATCCATGGCGAGTGACGAGGTATCCATGTCCCGGCCGCGTTCCGCCGGCGAATGGCGATTGGAGCGATCGGGGCATGACCGCCGGAGAATGGTCTCGTATGTCGAGAAATCGCGCATTGACCGGTTCGGAAGCGTTGACGGGCGCGGTGTTTCTTGCGCCGGGAATCGGCATCATCTTCGTCTGCGTTGTAATACCCATTGTTCTCGCCTTCGCTCTGTCGTTCACGCATTGCAGTCGATTCCTCACCATCAGTTGGGCGGGGCTGTACAACTACAAGGCCCTGCTGACTGACCCATTGGCTCTTAGGAGTCTCATCAACACCGTCGTCTACGTGGTGGCCTTCGTCCCGCTCAATCTGGCGCTGGCGCTGGGTTTGGCGCTGTTGCTGAACCGTCGGTTCCCAGGCATGCGCGTCATCCGGTCCGTCTACTTCGTGCCGGTCGTGTTGTCCATGGTGGTGACGGTCAGCGTGTTTCGATTTCTCTACGACTTCAATTACGGCCCGCTCAACGCGTTGCTTGGCGCCATCGGATTCGAGCCGGTGCCATGGCTCGACCACCAGTCCTACGCTCTGTGGGCCATCATGGCCATGGCGCTGTGGAAGAGCTCGGCCTTCTTCTCGATAATCCTGCTCGCGGCGTTGCAGGATGTGCCCCGATCACTACATGAAGCCGCGCGGGTGGATGGAGCGGGGGTCTTCATGCGGTTCCTTCACGTGACTATCCCGTCTCTGGCGCCCGTGATGACCGCCATCGTCGCGCTGTCGAGTATCGGCGCGTTTCGGGTGTTCGTGCCTATGTTCGTGTTGACCAACGGCGGCCCGGCGTTCTCGACGCGGACCATGGCGCTCCATGCGTACAGTGCCGGCTTCGACGAGGGCAATCTTGGTCAATCGAGCGCGGTCTCTTTCGCGCTCTTGGCCATCATCGTTGGCGCCACGCTGGTGCTGAACCGCGCACGAAGGTCGTCGTGATGTGGGGGCATCGGGCAGAGCGCCGACTGGCGGCCTCGGGCTACGGACTGCTGCTTGCGGCAGGCGTGGTCGTATTCGGATTCCCGCTGTACTGGATGGTGCGCGGCGCGGTCATCGACCAAGCCACGTGGCTGCAAGTTCCGCTGGTGTGGCTGCCGAGGCCGGACCAGGTCAGCCTGTCCGCGTTTACGCAGATCTTCACCAGCACCCAGTTCCGGATGGGACGCGTCCTGATGAACACCTTCACCATCGCCACGATGACGATGGTGTGCAATGTGGTGTTCGACTGCATGGCGGGGTTCGCCTTGGCCAAGATGCGCGTCCCAGGCAAGACGCTGATCTTTGCGGGTCTCCTCATCACCCTGATGGTGCCGTTCGAGGGTCTCATGGTGCCGCTCTACATCGTGGTGACGAAGCTGGGTCTGGCGAATACCTTGCCCGGTATCGTGCTGCCGGGAGCGGCAAGCGCCTTCTGCATCATTCTGATGCGCCAGTTCTTCATGAGCGTGCCCGACGAACTTATCGAGGCCGGTGTGGTGGATGGGGCGGATTGGGGCCAGATCTTCTTCCGCATCGCCTTGCCCTTGGCCGCGCCGTCGGTGGCGACGATTGCCGTTATCACGTTTCTGGGAGGCTGGGAGTCGTACATTTGGCCGCTGCTCATCACGGACCCCCAAAGCAAGTTCGACGTGCTTCAGAAAGTGCTTGCCCAAGCCACGATGGTCAGTCAGAGCGGGTCGACCGACACGGAATGGCCGTGGCTCATGGCCGCGGCGCTCATCTCGACCGCGCCGCCCTTGCTGCTCTTCATCACGTGCCAGCGCTTCTTTATAGCCGGCCTGACCGGCGGCGCGCTGAAAGGATAGGGACGGCAATGCGCATCGCAGACCGCACGATACACGGGAGAAACGAATGACGACACCGGAAATGCCCACGATGGGGCAACCGAAGCGGTCCAAATGGTTTCTGGCGCGGCATCTCTGGATCGTGGGGCTGGTTGTGTATCTGACGGTCATCTGGATCGTGGGTGTACGCCGCATCGGCTCCACGCTCACGTCGGTCAATGTCCGACTTCTTGGGGCGGTGTTCGTGCTGGAGATAGCCGGACTCTGGATACGAGCGCTGAAGTGGCGGTATGCGTTGGGACCTCGGTCTCGCGCAGTCGGGCTGTTCTTCCTGTCCCGTTGCGCCGGTTACTGGATGCCCATGCGGGTGGGCGAGCTTTCGCCTCTTCTGATCAAGGAGCACCGGACTCCCAAGATGGGCGCATGGATCGTGGTGGATCGAGTTCTTGAGATCTCCACCACGCTGTTCCTGGGATGCATCGGCGTGATCGCACTGCAGATCTCGAATCGAGCCATCATAGTCGCCATGGTGCTGACCGGCTGCGTCTTCGTCGTCGTGCCCGTCTACTTGCTGACGCGCCGCTCATTGTTCCTGTGGCTTGCCGAAAGGTGTCGCGAAGGATCGCTCTTGCAGCGTGTCTCTCTTTTCCTGGCTGCCATATGCCACGAAGTGATCGCCCTGCGATGGCGGATTCCGCTTGCGGCGGCCATCACCGTGGCGGCCGGTTGCATGGACGTGATTGTGAGCATCTGCTTGTGGTGGAGCTTCGGGTATCTTCTGCCCTTCGCGCTGCTGGCCACGGCCAAGTGCGTCCATGCCGTCACGTGCGCGGTGCCCTTCACGCCGAATGCTACAGGCGTACCCTTTGTTACGGCCGGTCTGCTCCTGCATGAGGTGGGGGGCGTGCCCACGGCGGTCATCACCGCAGCCGTCGGGGTCTACATTGCGCTGGTAAGCGTGGTGTTCTGGTCGGTGGCGGGCTTGATCGGGGCCGCATTCGGTCTTCGAGTGGAAGAGGATTCGCCGGAGCCCTAGTCGGAGCGCTTCACGCAGAACAGATTGGCGAAGTTGCGTTTCTCGTAAGTGAAACGGCTCAGCAAGTCGTCAATATCCACCGGTTCGGGACGCGTGTCCCGGTCGTCGTAGTCCTTCAGGCTGAACCCGTCGTTGATTTCGGTCACCCGGAACCCCATGGCCATGAGTGTGCGGAGATAGGCTCGCGGGTCCGCGCCGCAATTGGCCAGCCCATATGGCCAGAACTCCGAGATCAACGTGACGCGGCTGCTCCGATGGATCGTGTCCTTCATTCCCTCCAAAGCGCCGGCCTCGGCGCCTTGAATGTCCATCTTGATCACGTTGACTTGGCCATCGAAATCCACGAGCGCGTCGTCCAGCCGAACACAGGGGACACTGATCGAATCCCTCGCCTCGTCGGTGGCGTAGATGTGATGGTCGACCTGGTCCTCGGGGGACAGGTACATGGCGATCTCGCCCGGGTGGTCCGTGACGGCTGCCTGCGCAAGCGTGACGTGATCGTATCCGTTGGCCGTGACGTTCTTCCGAAGAAGATCGAAATTCGCGGGCACAGGCTCAAAGGCAAACACCCTGCCGTCCTGCCCGACCCCGCGCGCCAGCAGCAACGTGAAGTAGCCGATGTGGGCGCCCACGTCGATGGCGACATCCCCTTCACGCACGCAGGACTTCATGAGTTCGGTCACGCCCGGTTCGAACGTGCCCAGTGCGGACAGCCGCAAGGAATCTCCAGCATCGAGGTGTATGACATGGCCGTCGATCTCGACCCGGTCAGAACGCATCACGCCGGCCAGCAGTCTCTCAAGACGGTTCAAGGGGTAGACTTGGCTGATTCCCGTGCCCGCGAGCACGCTTGCGGCCTTTCGGTAAGCGAAGACCAAGGCGCGTCGCCCCAGAGACGCAAGGCCGCCCCCGTCTCGGGTAAGGCACGCGGCGGCGGGCCGTTCGCTGGCGTCGTGGGCGGGGGATTCCGCCCTGCTCAGGAAGCGTTTCGCCAACCGGAACTCGACGGGACAGCCGAAGTAGCGGGTCTTCCACCGCAGGCGGGCCAGAGCGGTCAATGTCGACTGCACCGCCCCGAAGAAGGCCCGCGCCACAGGATTGTCCCCCTGATAGAAGCGGTATTTGGGCCAAAGCAACTGAAGCACGTAGGTCGTGAGGAACTCGATTCGTTCGTCGAGGCCCTTCGGCAGATACGGCAGGTTGGACGTGAACAATTCGACATCGGCCCACCCGGTCAGGTCGCCGGGCGGCTGGAAGCCTCGTTTGACGGCTTGGTCGAACAGCGGCGTGCCGGGATAGGGCGTGTACACATGAACCTGCGCCTTGTGGAGGAAACGGCTGGAGGTAAGGAGTTCGTCCAGCAGGTCGATGGTGGTTTCGAACTCCTGCCGCCACATCTCGGGGTCATCGAACGGCACCCCCACGATGGTGGCGAAGCCGATCGGCACGCCGTGGTCCGCGTACATTCGCGACACGTGGCGGATACTCTCGACGCTCTGGCGTTTGTTGATGAAGTCCAGGGCGGCGTCGCTTCCCGACTCGGCCCCAACCAAGAAGAAATCGATCGTCTCGCGGAACAGCGCAAGATCTTCGGTTGTCGCGTTCTGAAGCTTGGGGATTCGGGCGTTAATCCATTGCGTGCGCATGCCCAGATCATGAATCCCTCGGAGGATGGCGATGCCCCGCTCCCAATCGGGAAAGAAGTTGGAATCCAGGATTCGAACAGCGGTCACACCGTGGTTGTCGCGCAGGCCGCGTATCTCTTCCAGCGCCCTTTCCGGATCCAGCCCGCACCAACGGCCACAGTACACCGCACGGTCCGCACAGAAGCCGCAGTTCATGGGGCATCCTACGCTGGTGACGAACGCGGCGGTGCGTTCATCGGCAGTCAACCGGAAGGCCTCGTCGTCCAGGAGATGGAACGGTAGCGGCGGGAACTCGTTGATGTCGGTCAAGGTGCGCGGGCGGTTCAGGACGATTTCGCCGTCGCGCTTCCATCCGAGACCGTCGATGTCGGCGAGGTCCGTGCGGTCCGCTTCGAGCGCTTGGGCCAGTTCGATCGCCGTACACTCGCCTTGCCCGATGACAACGCAGTCGATGGCCGCTTCCTCCAGAGTCTGGTGCGGAAGAAGGGACGCATGCCAGCCTCCCCAGACCACCTTGGTCTGAGGCGACTGTTCACGGACGAAACGGGACATGTCCAGGGCCTGACGGATACCGTAGCCCGTCATTGCCGTCACGCCGAAGAAGAGGCATTCGTCGAGGTGGCTGGCGATGATCTCACGTATTTCGGCGTCGGTTTTACGCTTGAGCCCAAGTTCGGCGGTGACGATCTCGACGTCGTAATGATTGAGCAGCATCCGGGCTATCGCGAGAAGTTGGACAGGCACTTCCCCTTGCCGATAGGTCTTACTCGCTACCGGGCGGAAGAGAACGATTTTGCGTTTCCTATCGGCCATCCCGGTCCTCCCTCTGTCGCTGAACAATTCCGAGGCATCACAGAGCGTTGTACTCGGCGTCGAGTCCTTGCCTCGTACTATAAACCATAGGGTTGACGGACTCACAATTGACGGAACGGCCGGTCGCGATGCGTCAGGAGCCGTTGCGCGGCGGAGAATCAGAACATCCGGGTCTGCCCCTCCTGAGGAGGATTGAGACCCAGATGGCGGTAGGCGAGATGCGTGGCGACGCGGCCTTGAGCCGTACGCTTCATGAAGCCCATCTGGATTAGATAGGGTTCGTGGACCTCTTCCAGGGTCTGGGATTCTTCCCCGACTGCCACGGCCATTGAACTGAGGCCCACCGGTCCACCGCTGAACTTCTCCACGATGACGCGGATGATGGTGCGGTCCATTTCGTCGAAACCGAGGTTGTCGATCTGGAGCAGGTTCAGGGCGGCGTCCGCCATGTCGAGGGTGATGTTGCCGTCGCCTTTCACCTGGGCGTAGTCGCGCACGCGGCGGAGCAGCCGGTTGGCGACACGGGCCGTTCCCCGAGATCGGGCGGCAATCTCAAGGGCGCCTTCCCGTTCGATGGGCGTGTTGAGTATGCGCGCCGACCGGAGAACGATCTGCTCCAACTCCTTGGGGTTGTAAAACTCGAACCGGCACGTGTCGCCGAATCTCGCCCGTAACGGCGGGGTCAGCAGTCCGGACCGCGTCGTCGCGCCCATCAGAGTGAAGGGTTTGAGCCCGATGCGCATGGACCGCGCAGTGGGTCCTTTCCCGAGCATAATGTCGACTTCGAAGTCTTCCATGCCCGAATAGAGGGTCTCTTCCACGGCGTGGTTGAGCCGATGCACCTCGTCGATGAAGAGTACGTCGAATTCTTCGAGTCCGGTGAGAATCGCCGTTAGGTCAGCCTGGCGCTCGATGACGGGACCGGAGGTGGTCTTGATGTCCACGCCCATTTCATTGGCCAGAATGCGCGCCAGCGTGGTCTTGCCAAGGCCGGGGGGGCCGGACAGCAGCAGGTGGTCGAGAGCTTCGCCGCGCTCCTTGGCCGCCTGAATGGCGATGCGCAGCTTCTCCTTGATGGGATCCTGGCCGGGGAAGTCGTCCAGACGTTGGGGGCGGATCTGTTCGTCGAATTGGGTGTCTTCGCCGCTGGGCGATCCGCTGAGGATGTCTTCCGTGGCCATGTGCCTACACCTTCGCTATGGTCCGCAACGCGGCCTTCACCAACTCTTCGTCCGATGCGTCGTCGCCAAGCTGCTTTCGGGCCGTCGCGGCGGCGCGCTTCGCTTCGCCCAACGTGCAGCCCAGCGAGCACAGAGCTGCGATGACGTCGTCGGTATCGGCCGTCGGCTCTTCCTGACCGGACTCGCCCAGGATCTGGCTCAGTTCCGCGTCTTGCCCCAACTTGGCCTTCATCTCGAGCACGATGCGCTGGGCGCCTTTCTTTCCGATGCCGCTCACCTTCGTGAACGCGCTCACATCACTTTCCATGACTGCGCGCCCCACCTCTTGCACGCTCATGGTCGACAGCACGGCCAGCGCAACCTTGGGCCCCACGCCCGAGAGCCCGAGAAGCAGGCGGAACAAGGCCCGCTCTTCCTCGCGGAGGAACCCGTAGATGATGAACGCGTCCTCGCGGATGTAGCAGTGGGTAAGGAGTGTGTAGGGCGCGTCCACGACCAGCTTTCGCTGCACGGGTTCCGACACCCACACCTCGTACCCCACGCCGTTGACGTCCAATTCGACGAAGAGCAGCGCTTTCCGGGCGATATGTCCTCGAAGGAAGGCAAACATTGTTCCGTATGGTATTCACGGCGAGCCCGATTGTCCAATTCGCGTCAATGCCGAGCAGTTCGGGCGTCGTCTGTAGTATGATGGGCATGCGCTCACGGGACCCCGCGGGGATGGGCCGGTGAGTGTGCGGGGCCATCCAAGAGGAGACGAGGATGCACACGATTCGGAGACTCGCCGCGATTCTGTCCTGCCTGGCCGCGGGTGCTTCGTTCGCAGCCGAACCTGAAAGCAATCCGCTCCGCGAATTCTTTCCTTATGGCGTTTACGCATTAGGCAACAACCCCGAGGGGATCGGGGCCGCGAATCAGGACGAGCTCAGGGAGTCTATGGACCGGGTATGCGCGGACCTGGTGGCGCACAACATGAACTGCGTGTGGCCCAACAACCTGAGACGGGAGAATCTACCTCTCTGGTTGGAGGCGGGCGAGAAGCACGGGGTCCGGGTGGTTCCACAAGGCGGCGGCCCCCCCACTCTGGTCAAACCGACTTGGTTCAAGGATAGGGACGAAGTGCTGGGGAAGGCCGGACCTGCGTACAAGGCACTGGCCGAAACGTACCGCGACCACCCTGCCTTGTTGGCGTGGAGCGCCACCGAAGAGAACCAACCTGTTGAGTGGTTCTACGAGGCCTTGGCCGACTTGACGGGCCAAATGGCTGAATGGGATCCGAATCATCCGATGATCGCCATCGACTACAAGGCCCCGGCGGCGTGGATGAATGCCCGGATCGTGAAGCCAAAGGCGCTCTGCCGTGACCTGTACCCCTTCTTCGACGACGGTATGAACGGTCCCTACGCGCCGACCGGCTTCCGAAGCCTGTTGACCCGGGAATGCCGCCACTTCCGGGAGGCCGCGGCCACCTGCGACGCCGTGTTCTGGATCATGGGTCAGGGCATGTCGATGACCCGCCACGGAGAAGGGGGCGTGCAGCCCGCGTGGCGCTATCCCACACCCGAAGAAATCCGATGGCAGGTTTGGACATCGCTGCAGGAGGGCGCGAAAGGCTTCTTCTTCTTCATCTACGAATGGAAGAGAGGCGACCCGGCCCCCGGCATGCGGGGCGAGTACGGGGAGGGGCTGCGAAACCGCCACGGCGAAGAGACCCCGCAGTTCAAGATGGCCGCGGAGGTCGGGCGGCAGATCAAGCCTCTGACGCCGGTGTTGCTGACGTTGAAGGTAGCGCCCCTCGACCAGGAGGTGGTGTACTGGGAGAACACGCCGGTCACGGGTCAGACCTTCGTGCAGCGCGATACGGGGAGGCGGTTCCTTATCGTGGTGAACCACGATTGCGTCAACACCCAACCCGTTGGCATTGAGTTGGGATACTCGCCGAAGATGCTGGGCAAAGACGATCGGGTCTTCAATCTACGGACGGGCCGCTCGTACGATTACTTCTCGTTCAAGGTGGAAACGCTTCTGCCGGGCGGCGGCACACTCCTGTTCGTCGGCACGGAAGACGAGTGGAAGCAGTTGAAGGAAGAACAGGCGGGGAGCTGAGGCAGGCCGTGACGGAAGCCACCTATGAAGACGGATTCGGCCCTCTTGCGCGGCGGCGCGAACGGGTGCGGCGGGCTGTGCGGTGGACGACGAGGGGGCTCCTTGGGCGGTCACGGACCATTCTTGCCGAGATCCGGTGGCGTCTGGGCGACGAGATCATGGCCATTCCCGTGTATGAATCGCTGAAGACCAGGTACCCCGCTTCCCATCTCGCGGTATGGTGTACGTTCCCTGACCTCCTTGTCGGCAACCCCTTCGTGGATTCCGTGAATGCGGAGGTGGCCGCGCCTGACAAGTACATCCTGCTGCGGAGGGCTCCTCGGGACGTGTACCGTCCCGCCCACTACGCACGGCTCGCGGGCATCGATGGGCCGGACGGCCCGCCGCGGTTGCACTACGCCTCGTGGGAAACGCCACTGCTTGGCCTGCTGCCGGGCGCGCCTGAAGGGCGTGTGGCCGTGTGTACCGGCGCTACGTGGCCCACGAAGCGATGGCCCATGGACCGCTGGCGCACGTTGTGCCGCGCCATGGAGGATGCGGGCCATGCCGTCGTGCAGATAGGCCTCGGCGACGATGTCGCCGGTGTGGGCCTGAATCTGGTGGATCGCACGACGGTGCGCGAAGCCGCGTGTGTGCTGCGGGCGTGCAGCCTGCTGGTGTGTTGCGATTCGGGCCTGATGCATCTGGCGCGTGCAGTGGGCACACCCGCCGTGGCCTTGTTTGGTCCTACCGATCCGGCCATCCTCATCCGGAACGACGCGGGGCTGGACGTGTTGACGGTAGGCGCCGAATGCGAGGGATGCTGGAATCGTCGGGCCAAGGCGTTTTCTCAAGGGGACTGCCCGGAAGGGCGGCCCGCGGAGGAATGTATGGCGCGGATCGATGTTGACACGGTGCTTTCGCGGGTTCTGAACCGATCCGAAAGGCGGTGATCGCGCGATGCGGGTTCTATTCCTAACATTGTATCCCGACACCGCGGCCAGCCCCCGGTACAGGGTATCCCAATACCTGCCTTACCTCCGTGCGGAAGGGGTCGAGTGTACCGTGGCCAGCCCACTGACTGAGCGCGAACTGAACGAACTGACGGGACCCCATCGCAAGGGACGTCCGTTCTGGTACCACTACTACGAGACGCCCCGGCGCATCGGTCAACTCCTGGATTCCCGTGGATACGACGTTGTCGTGGTCCAGAAGGCGGCGATGACGGCTTATCTGCGCGGCATGGATCGTCTTGTGAGGGCGTGTGCGCGGCGGCTTGTCTACGACATTGACGACGCAGTACACGTGGCGCCACCCCATCCGTTGCGGGGGCCTTGGCGTTTGTTCGAGGACAGGAAGCAGGCGCTTCGTCTGATGGCGAGGGCCGATCTGGTGCTCGCCGGAAACGCGTGGCTTCGCGCCGAGGCAGAGGCCGCGGACGGACGGGCGGTCCTGTTCCCCACGGTGGTCGACACGCATCGGTTCACGCCGCCGGACGTCCTCCCGGAGGGGTTCCGAGTAGGCTGGATCGGCAATCCCAGCACGACCACGCACTTGGCCGCTGCTGCGGGCGCGCTGAGCGAACTGCCGCCGGAAGAAGTGACCCTCGTCGGCGCCGATCCCGCCAAGGCGCCTTGGAGCACCCCGAACGTAGAGCCCTGGACGCTGGACAGCGAGGTCTCTCACGTGCAACACTTCACCGTCGGCATTATGCCGCTGCCGGACGACGTCTGGTCGCGGGGCAAGTGCGCGTTGAAGGCATTGCAGTACATGGCCTGTGGCGTGCCATGTGTCGCGTCGCCTGTTGGCGTCGCTCGAGACCTGATTCAACACGATGGAAACGGTCTGCTGGCCGATTCGCCCGAAGAGTGGCGCGCGGCCATCGAGCAGCTTCGGGACCCGGCCGAACGGAATCGGCTGGGCGCGGCGGGCCGGCGGACCGTGGAGCGTGAGTACGCCTTGCGGCACGCCGCGCCACGGTTGCACACGTTGTTGGAGGAGATTGCGTGAAGCGGGTTTGTTTCGTCATACCGTCCTTGGGCGCGGGAGGTACCGAACGTCAACTCATCTACCTCATGGAAGGGCTCACGCACGATCATGAGTTGACGGTAATTTGCACACGCCAGGGCGGGACGTTTCTTGGCGAGGCCCGGCGGCTGGGATCGTATGTACGCGTACTGGACGCGTACGGCGGGTGGGACTTCACGCTCCGGCGGCGACTCCAGCGGATTTTCAGGGGCCATCGCCCGGACATTGTCCACACATTCCTGTTCGGCTTCGACCATGCGGCCGCCCGTGCCGCGCGGGATACGGGCGTTCCCGTGGTGATCTCAAGCCGTCGCCAGTTGGCGACGTGGAAGAAGCCCCGGCATGTCCGGCTGCAACAGCGCGCCAACAAGCTTGTGGACTGCATCGTCGCAAACAGCAAGGCGGCGGCGGATTTCGCCATCCAGCAGGAGGAGGCCGATCCCCGCCTGTTTCGCATCATACACAACGGCCTCAACGCGGACTCGTTTCTCAGCACGGCCGATCCGCATCATCTGCGCAGCCGGTTCGATATTCCGTACCACACGCATGTCGTTGGTATCATCGCCAATTTCAGCCCCGTGAAGGACCACCACCTGTTCCTGGAGATCGCACGGGAGCTGATGATGCGGCGAGCGGACGTCCATTTCCTCATGATAGGCACGGGACCGCGACGCAAGGAGATTCAGCGCTTGGTCCGCGCGCGCAAGTGGGGCGAGCGATTCACGCGGGTGGCCAGCGTTCAAGAAGTGCCCGACCTGCTGAAGCTCATGTCGGCGTCCGTGCTCTGCTCGGAGGTCGAGGGATTTCCCAATGTGGTGATGGAGTCCATGGCCGCCGGCGTGCCGGTGGTGGCGGCCAACGTGGGGGGTGTCCCGGAACTGGTTGAGGATGGCGTGACGGGGAAACTGATCCAGTCGCGCAACCCGTCGGACTATGCCGATGCCATCGAATGGGTGCTGGAGCATCCGTCAGAGAGCCAGGTGATGGCGGCGAAGGCATCCCAGTGGGTGCGCACCAACCTCACCAAGGAAGGCATGGTCCAGGCCTACGTGGACCTTTACAACGAGTTGCTGGCCAAGGCGTTTCGCTCGGGGGGCTGAACCCATGTGCGGCATATGCGGCCTATCGTGCTCAGACCGCGCCAGACAGGTCGATCATGACCGGCTGACGGCCATGAACGAGGCTCTGGCTCATCGCGGACCGGACGATTCCGGCGAGTGGTCGGGCGGTCATGTGGCGCTTGCCATGCGTCGACTCAGCATCATCGACCTTTTCCGAGGGCATCAGCCGATTACGAACGAGGACGAGACCGTCGTCGTCGTGTTCAACGGCGAAATCTACAATCATCAGGAGCTGCGAAACGACCTTGAATCCCGGGGGCACGCTTTTCGCACCTTGAGCGACACGGAAGTCATCTTGAGGGCCTACGAGGAATACGGCGACGAGGCCCTGCATCATTTGAACGGCATGTTCGCGTTCGCGCTGTACGACGCCCGCAACGACCGGCTTCTCATCGCTCGTGACCGGATCGGGATCAAGCCGCTGTTCTACGTGTTCCGGAAGGGCACCTTGGCGTTCGCGTCTGAACTCGACTCCCTGCTCCGGTCGGGCATGGTCCACGGCTCGCTGAACCATGCCGCCTTGGACGCCTACTTCACGTTCTTGTACGTTCCGGCGCCCGACACCATATTCGAAGATGTCCACAAGCTGCCGCCGGGGCACAAACTCGTATTCCAAGGGGGACAGGTTCAGGTGGAGCCGTACTGGCGGCTTCGATACACGCCAAAGGACTCGTGGACTCTGAAGTCGGCGGGTGAAGCCTATCTCGATCTCCTGAGCGACGCCGTGCGGCTACGAATGATCAGCGACGTGCCTCTCGGGGCGTTCTTGAGCGGCGGTGTCGATTCGTCCTCCATCGTGGGGATGATGGCCTTGATCGGCGAAACGCCGGTGAAGACGTTCACGGTGGGCTTCGACGACGCCCATGCCGACGAACTCAAGTACGCGCGGTTGGCCGCCGACCATTTTGGCACGGATCACACGGAGGAGATCCTGCGGCCGGACCTGGTGGAAACCGCGGGAGATCTCATTCGCCATTTCGGGGAACCCTTCGCGGATTCGTCCGCCATTCCCACGTGGCTTGTGTCGAAGATGGCTCGGCAACATGTGACGGTCGCTCTGTCCGGCGACGGAGGCGACGAACTGTTTGCCGGATACACGTGGACCCATATGACACACCGGGTGGGATCGTACCGGAAGGTCCCACGCTTTCTGCGGCATCTGATCCAAACGGCTCTGTCACTCGCGCCGCATTCGGCGTGGTGGGGCAAGGTACGGCGTTTCGGCGAGGATTCATTCCTCGATCCGCATGCCTGCTTCCGGCGGCGCCAGACCTGTTTCGGCGTTCATGACCGCGCCACGTTGTACACGCGCGAGGTGGCGGACGGAGTGCTGGCGGCGGCGGCGGACCGTTTCCAGGAGCACGCCGACGCAGCAGGCCCGATCGGTTCCGGAGACAGGATGCTCTTCCAGGACCTCATGATGTACCTGCCCGACGATGTGCTCACCAAGGTGGACCGGATGAGTATGGCGAACGGACTCGAGGCCCGGGTGCCTATCCTGGACCACCGCATGGTGGAATTCGCCGCCACGGTGCCTTTCGTCTTGAAGTACCAGGGAAGCACGTCCAAGCGCTTGGTGAAGCACGGAATCCGAAAGATAGTGCCGGCCGAGTTGCTGCGTCAGCGTAAGCAGGGATTCTCGATTCCTATTCAACGGTGGTTCCGTGCGGACGGCACGGACGGTTTGCGTGACCATTTCGAGGATGCCGTGCTCAGTGAGGGCGCCCGTTGCGCTACGTTCTTCAAGCCGAAGACTGTCCGTTCACTACTGGACCAGCATGTGGCGGGTACAGAGAACTTTGGCCACCATCTGTGGACGCTGCTGATGTTCGAGCACTGGCTGCGCTATGTGGAGTCGGTGCCCGGCATCTCCGTCGCATGACCGTCCGGCAGGCCCCGTTTTCTTCTCTCCGCGATTCTCGATACTCGATTGAGAATTCCGCCCGCTTCAGGTGGGAAACTGCGCGAATATTGGTTACAATGGCGGTGGGCTAAGGAGATTCCCGAATGAAGAAAGCTATTCTCATGGTGACTCTATCGCTGTTTCCCCGATTGCTGGTGGCACAGGAGGTCGATCTGAAGTCCTTGGCGGGAGAGGACTGGTACGGGCTCTACTTCAACGGACAGAAATCCGGGTACGCGATGGAAAGCACCGTCGTCGGTGAAGACAACTCGGTCAGCCTGCTCGAGGACGCCCATTTTCGGGTGCGGATGATGGGGGTGCGGCAGGACATGCGCATCCTGTCCAAGCGCGTGTACGGTCCCGATGGGATGCTTGTCAGCGTGGAATCCCAGGTGGACGAAATCAGCGGTTCCCAGAAATTCGTCGGGACGGTCGAGGGGGACGAACTGGTTCTGGTGCGTTCGATGGCCGGACGCGAGGACACCCAGCGCCTTCCCCGTCCGAAGGAATCGATCGAAGACGCGCTGAAGCAGGTCAAACTGATCGGCGAGGACGCCAAGGTGGGCGATTCGGTGTCCTATTCGCTCTTCGAGCCCATGCTGGCGAAGGAGGTCGAGGCCACGAGTACCATCGTCGCGGTGGAGGAACGTGTGCTCGACGGCGTGGCCACCAAGGTGTTCCGGCTCAAAACCTCCATGCCCGTACTGAACATCGACACCGTGTCGTATATCACCGAGGACGGGACCACGCTCGAAGATGTGGTGGCCGGCATGATCACCATGCGCCTCGAACCCAAGGAGATCGCCCAGGACGTCGACTACAGCAACGACGTCATCGTGTCGAACGCCGCCATGGTGGATCGACAGATTGCCGACCCACGGGGCCGGGCGTCGCTGAAGCTCCGTATCACCGGACCGCTCACATCGACGCACCTCTACAACGACGAGCGGCAGTATCTGGCGGCCCAAGGGGACGCTTTCGCCTTCGAGGGACGCCGCGTCGTGTTGGACGGGTTCGAACCGGCGCCCCTTCCCATAGACAACGCGGACGTCATCGAATGGAGCAAGCCTACGCTCTTCGTGCAGAGTGACGACGAAAAACTGGTGACCAAGGCGCGGGAGCTTGCGGGCGACGAGAAGGACGCGTTCAAGGTGTCCGAGACGCTCTGTCACTGGGTGTTCCAGAATGTGAGGACGACGTTCTCCGCGCGCATGAGCAACGCGCTGGAGGTGATGGACAGCCTGGAAGGCGACTGCACGGAGCACAGCATTCTGTTCGTTGGGTTAGCCCGAGCGGCGGGTCTTCCGGCGCGCGAAGTCGCCGGCCTTATCTATCTTGAAGGTGGGCAGGGCTTCTACTTCCACCAGTGGGCCAAGGTGTGGATTGGCAAGTGGATTGACGTGGACCCGACGTTCGACCAGCCTCTGGCCGATGCGACGCACATCAAGCTCGGAGAGGGCGACCTGTTCGAGCAGGCCAAGCTGATCCCGATCATCGGGCAGATCCGTATCGAAGTCGTGGAAGAGACCGCCGCCGAATGATATGGTCGGTGGACAAGCCGCGCCGAAGTCCGGTTGAATAGCATGTTCGGTCAATCGTCTCATACGAGACAGGAGTAGCGGACATGAGATGGTCTTGGATCGTTTGTGGAATGGCCCTTGCCGCCGCATCGGGCGGCTGCGGGCTTCTTCGCCAGACGGACGGGGGCAGCGACGGCCGAAACGAGGCAGTACTCGACGCCACGGAAGATCTGGTGCGCGACTCGTTGCGATACATCCAGGGACGCCGCGACTCGCTCGGTCCAGCGGCGGAGCCGGACGACCCGTCCCCGGAGCCGGGGCAGGTGTCCGCCCGCATGGTGGAACTGGCCGAAGGACTGCGGGAACGGGCCCCTCGAATCGAGGAGGCCAAGCGACAACGCTGCGTGGGTGAAGACAGCCGCGGGTACCTTGCCGTTCGAGAGGATTGCGCGGAATCCCAAGCGGTCTTGGCCGACACGGAGCGGAAGAACGAGATGCAGCAGCTTGTCGCCGCCGAAAACGCCGACCGCAAGGATTACTACAACGAACTCGCTCTCGTGATGGACTCTGAGGCCGTCACGCTCACCGCCGTCGAACGTCTTTTCGCTCAATCCTGGCGCGACCGCGCGAAGTCCGGGTTGAAGTATCAGCTTCCACCCGAAGGGGCGGAATTCGATCTTGTCCAGGCATCTCGATTTGGGAAGCGCCTGGGAGATCGTTGTGTGCCGGACGCTTGGGTTGCGGTCGACTGAGCGTGGGCGGGAGAACTTCCTGGTTCGGGGTGCCTTGGCGAAACCCCCATGGCGCGCGGCGAGTCACACTTGATGGGGTGCGGCAAGGAGTACCCGCCGCTAGAATTGTGTGCGGCCGCAGACGCGGCCCGCTTGGGCCAGTCCACATAAGGTAACGATCCGCATTGCTTTTCCTACGAAGCAGACGCTTCTTCTTCCTGTGCCTGCTCTTGCTGCTTGGCAGCGTGGGTGTCGCTATCTATCTCAGCACCTCCCCGGGCGACGTCTCGCTGCTGAAGCCCTTTCACGAGCGATACAACTATGCGCGCCTTGAGGAGGATCTCCTCGCGGAGCCGGGCGAGCGGGATCGATTCACGTTCGCGGTGTTGGGCGATTCGCGCAACAACGTGTCCATGGCCGCGAGGGTCTACACCGTGGCTGCCTCGGAGGATCCTCGGGTCATCTTCAATACGGGCGACCTCATTCGTGGCGGAACGGTGAGCGAGTTTCTGGACAACCACATTCCTCTGCTGGAGATCACGGACCCTGTTCCTGTGTTCTGCGTGCCCGGGAACCATGAGCGCGGGCCCCGGCGCGACTTCAGCGCGTACGAGGCCCTGTATGGTGGCACGCGATTCGCGTTCGACTACGGCGCCTGCCGGTTTGTGGGATTCAACGCGAGCGAAAATATCCGAATCAGCGAGGGCGAACTGGCATTTCTCGACGAGGAGTTGTCCAAACCGGGTGCGAAGTACAAGTTCGTGTTCTTTCACATCCCGCCCAAGTATTTCGAGGCGACCATCTGCCCGGATGACCGCCGTGGGTTTTCGTGGAACGCGGACGAATTGCGCGAAATTCTGACGCGGCACCGAGTGACCGAGGTCTTCATGGGGCACATCCACGGCTATGCCTCGACCGTGGTCGATGGCGTGCGCTACACCCTGACGGCGGGGGCAGGCGCCCCGTTAAGCGCCCGGCTTCCCGTCGAGGCACGGCTCTATCATTGCCTGGTTCTTCACGTGACGCCGGAAGGCCTCACCCAGGAACTCGTGTACCTCTCGCACGAGACGGGCGAGTGGACGCGCCGAACGATCTACTGAGCGATCCAGGCGCGGGCGCGTCACGGGGCCAATCAGGGATCGTTGACTTGCTCGGGGGTCCGCCGTAGAGTAGTTCCTATGACAGGCGAACCGGGGGCAACTCACACGACATGAGCGCCGACCGCGACGGATACCGCGGGTTTCACCGCAAGCGACACGAAGCCATCCTGGCGCTCTTGGAGCGACATGTGCCCGCGAAGGCGCCACGGCTGCTCGATATTGGCAGTGGCGGCGACGTGGCGGGAGCGGGCGCCTTCATCCAGGAGCGCTTCGCGGACGAGATCCACACAGTCGATCTTGGCGTGGATGTGGCCACGGGCGCCGGAAAGGGGCTGATCGCCAAGACGTGCAATGTAGACCGCGAACCATTGCCCTACCCGGATGCCCATTTCGATATCGTTTTGTTCGCGTCGGTCATTGAGCATTTGTACAACCCCCACTTCGCGCTGAGCGAAATCGCGCGGGTGACGCGCCCCAGCGGCGTTCTGTTGATCGAGGCACCGAATGCCGTTGCGCTCGGACGCCGGTTCGACGCGCTTGCGGGCCGCAACCCCTTCGCACGGTTCAATCAGTACAATGCGTTGGAAGAGAAAGGTGTGATGGAGTACTGCGCGGTGTTCTACACGGCGGAGGAAGCGGGTCAGGCGATCGCGCCGTGGTTCGATGTGGCGGAGGTGCGGTACGCCATGCATTCACCGCGGACAAATCCGCTCAAGACGCTACTGCGCGCGACTGCATTCCGGTTGAACCCACGGTTGGGGGATTGTTTCATGCTCCTGGGGAAGAAACGGTGAAGGTATGCCTGTCAAAGGAGACGCTGCTGTGAGACGACGTGATTTTCTTGCATGCATCGGCGCCGGGGCCGTATCCGCGGCCGGGATCGGATGCGCGCGATCAACGCGACCGACCCCTCGCCCCAACATTGTCTTGATGATGGCCGACGACATGGGCTGGGGCGATGTGGGGTACCACGGGCATCCTGTGCTGAAGACTCCGAATCTGGACGCCATGGCCGCGAACGGCATCCGGTTGGATCGGTTCTATTCGGGCGCGCCGGTATGTTCGCCGACACGGGGCAGTTGCCTGACGGGACGGCATCCGTTCCGGTATGGCATCTTCGGGGCGAACTCAGGGCATATGCGGCCCGATGAAGTGACGCTTGCGGAGGCCTTGAAGACCCAGGGATACGCAACGGGGCATTTCGGCAAGTGGCACTTGGGCACCTTGACCAAGACGGTGACGGAATCGAACCGAGGCGGCCCGCGTGGCGTGGCGCATTTCAGCCCGCCTGGGGACAACGGATTCGACGTGTGCTTCTCGACGGAAGCCAAGGTGCCTACGTGGGACCCCATGAAACATCCCGATACGGGCGAACCCTATGGCACGTATTACTGGGACCAGACGGGCGCACGGGTGACGGACAACCTGGACGGCGACGATTCCCGTGTCATCATGGACCGCGTGGTGCCTTTCGTGCGCGATGCGGCGCGATCCGGACAGCCCTTCTTCGTGGTGGTGTGGTTCCACACGCCGCACCTGCCCGTGGTGGCGGGGCCCAAGTATCTGAAGATGTACGAGTCGGAACCCGAGGAGAAGCGTCACTATTACGGCGCCCTGACGGCCATGGACGAACAGGTGGGCCGGGTCCGCGACGAATTGCGCGTGCTCGGAGTGGCCGACACGACAATGGTGTGGTTCTGCAGTGACAACGGGCCTGAGGGCCGGACCGCGGCCTCCCCCGGTTCGCCGGGACCCTTCCGCGGCCGCAAGCGCAGCCTATTCGAGGGGGGGGTGCGGGTACCGGGAATTCTGGAGTGGCCGGAGCGTGTGGCGCCGGGTGAAGTCACAGAGGTCCCGTGCAGCACGTCGGACTACTTCCCGACCGTGATGGATGCTTTGGGATTCCGCATGAGGGGTCGGCCGGAACCGGTCGACGGGATCAGTCTGGTGCCCTTGCTCGAGGGACGGATGAACGAGCGGCCTGTGCCGATCGCGTTCGAGTCGCGGGGTCAAGTGACGTTGAACGACAACCGTTACAAGATCGTGAGCCAAGACAACGGCAAGACGTATATGCTGTTCGACGTGGTGGACGATCCCGGCGAGACCACGGACTTGGCGGCCAAGCATCCCGATGTCGCCGCGCGCATGCGGCGGACCGTGGAAGACTGGCAGGCGTCGTGCAGGCGTAGCCTCGACGGGGACGACTACAGCTAGGCTGGGTGGGCAGGGCCCGCCGTGCTCCCGGTTCGATAGCCGCGCAAGTCGAGGGTAACGAACCGATATCCTGCGGCAGTGGCATCGCGCACAATCTGTTCGCGGGTGGTTTCGTCCAGAAGCCGCTCAAAATCGGCGGGGTCGATCTCGATTCGGCACACATCGTCGTGATGGCGTGCGCGGTACTGATGGAATCCAAGCCGCTTCAGACTCTCTTCCACCTGCTCCACCTTGGTCAGTTTGTCACGGGTGAGGCGTGTTCCGACGGGGAACCGCGACCCCAGACATGCAAACGACGCTTTGTCGGCCGTGGGCAGTTCGCGGGCAGCGCTGAGCACGCGAATGTCGGCCTTGCTGAGCCCGGCGTCCTGGAGGGGGGACACGACACCGCGTTCTTTGGCGGCCTTGACGCCGAGGCGTGTGAGGTCGGCCAAGTCATCCACAATGGAGCCATCGGCGACGTTGGCCAGGTCGTTGGCCGCCGCATACTCGCGCATGCGCGAGAAGAGTTCAGATTTGCAGTGGTAGCAGCGGGTACCGTCGTTCTTGAGATAGTCTTCATTGTCGAACTCGTTGGTCTCAATGATTGTGAGATGCCATTCCCGGCTCTTGGCTAGTGCGAGAGCATCCGCGAGTTCCGCACGTGGAATGCTGGGGGAGTCCGCGATGAGGATGTGGGCGTTTTCGCCCAGGACCTCGGCCGCCACGTCGGCCAGATAGGATGAGTCAACGCCGCCCGAGTAGGCAACGACGATGGTGCCGTACCCTTGCATGAGCGATACGAGCGCGTGCTCTTTGTCCTGGAGTGCTTGGTCCACGGCTGCTTCAGTGGCCTTCATCGAGTTCTCCCTGCACCACGCCGTCCTGGTAGCCGGTCAGCTTCACGCGGCGTATCTCATTGGTCAAATCGTCTGTGGAACGCGCTGCCACGCGAACATAATTCCCTGTGTACCCAGCCCAGGCGCCCTGTGTCCGATCTTCGAACAGTACGGCCATGGTCTTTCCCAAGAAGGACTTGTCGAACGCTGCCCTGCGCGCTTCGCCCAAATCGCGCACCTGGGCGCTCCGGTAGTTCATGACCCGGGGGTCTACCTTGTCGGGATGGGCGGCAGCGGGCGTTCCCGGACGTTCGGAGTACTTGAACACGTGGGCGTAGGCTACCGGACTGCGATCCAGAAAGTCCATGGTCTGGGCGAAATCATCATCGGTCTCGCCGGGCATCCCAACCATGACGTCGGTACCGATGCAGACATCGTCGACGCGCTGGCGCGCCTGGTTCATGAAGGCCAGGAGCTCATCGCGCCGATACTTGCGGCGCATGAACTCGAGCACACGGTCCGAACCCGACTGGGTAGGGATGTGCAGGAAGGGCACCAACGCATGGCCAGCGTCGTTCATGCGGTCGAACAGGTCTTCCTGGATGGTGGACATCTCGATGGAGCTAATCCGGATGCGGCCCAGGCCAGGAATGGTGTCGAGGGTATCGACCACGTCCAGGATGCCGCGACCTTCGTTGGCGTAACGCCCCACGTTGATGCCGGTGAGAACGAGTTCCTTCGCGCCCCGTGCGACGAGGTCGCGGGCCTCCTTCGTGAGATTCTCGAAGTCGCGGCTTCGCTCGCGGCCGCGGGCGTAGGGAATGATGCAGTAGCTGCAGAAGAAATTGCAGCCGTCCTGAATCTTGAGGTTGGCTCGTTTGGTCACCGGACCGTCGCCGACGGGCTCAATGGCGAAGTCGTTCCGGTCAAGCCGGTCGTGGACGACCACGGGTTGATCGTTCTTGCCGTCGACTACGTAGTCCAGTACGCGCAGTTTTCCTTCGTTGCCGAGAATGAGGTCGATTCCAGGAATCTCGGCGAGGGCCTGGCGGTCCATCTCGGAGTAGCACCCGATGACCGCGACGAAGGCGTCCGGGTTCCTACGGATGAAGGAACGAATGAGCTGCCGGGACTTGGCGTCGGCTTCACGCGTCACGGTGCAGGTGTTGACGATGCCCAGGTCGGCGGGTTCGGTGAAGGGCACGACGACGTATCCGCCGGCTTGGAGTTGCTCGACGATGAGGCCGGACTCGGCCTGGTTCAACCGACACCCAAGGGTGTGGACGGCGGCGCGTCTTCTATGTTGGTTCGCAGTCGACATGGTCTTCTTGTTCCGCTAGGCGGGTTCGTCGATCATCTGGCCTTCGAGCCAATGGTTGCGCCATCCGGTGACTCGAATCTCGGCCATTTCGCCGATTTCGAGGGAAGCGTCCTTCACCGTGATAGGACGAAATCCGTCGGTACGGCCGTTGATGGCGCCTTGTTCGCGCGGATGAAAGCCGTCGAAGAGCACCGGCTCGACCGTTCCGACGGCCGCGTTCATCTGTTCTTCCGCGATCTGCTCCTGGAGTGCAATGACGCGCTGGAGCCGCTCGTTCTTGGTTTCCTTGGGGACGTCGTCGGGCAGCCGGGCAGCGCGGGTGCCGGGCCGCGGCGAATACATGAACGAGAAAAGTTGACTGAACCGCACTTCTCTGAGTACCCGCAGCGTTTCCTCAAACTCGTCGTCTGTTTCGCTCGGGAAACCGACGATGAGATCGGTGGTGATGGCGATGCCGGGGTTGATGCGCTTCATGTACCGCACCTTGTCGAGATAGGTGTCGATGGTGTGGTTCCGGCGCATGAGGTCGAGGATACGGTCGGCCCCGGCCTGGAATGGCAGATGCAGATGGCTGCAGATGGTGTCGCGCTCGGCCATGAGGTCCGAGAGGGCGCTGTCCCAATCCTTTGGATGGGGCGACGTGAAGCGAACGCGTTTGAGGCCGTCGAGGCGGGACACGGTGTCGAGCAAGTCGATGAATCCGTAACCGTCGCGTGCGCGGTAGGAGTTGACGTTCTGCCCGAGCAGCCAGATTTCGCGGGCGCCACGGGAGATGAGGTCGCGCGCTTCACGCAGGATATTGTCGGGTTCGCGGCTGACTTCGCGCCCGCGGGTATAGGGCACGATGCAGAAAGAACAGAAGTTGTCGCACCCTTTGGTGATGGCGAGGTAGGCCTTGCACCCGTCCACGTGGCCGGCTTCGACCCACTCGTCGGGGATGAAGTTCTGGACGCGGTCGGCGGGACGCTTCAGCCATTTGGTCATGAGAACGCGCTCGCCGCGGCGGGCGGCCTCGATCATCTCGGGGAGTTGGAAGAAGTTGTCGGGACCGAACACGAGGTCGACGGCCCGTTCGCGTTTGAGGATGGCTTCACCGGCTTGTTGGGCTACGCACCCCCCCACGCCGATGACGACCTCGGGGTTGCGATCCTTGTACTTGCGCAGACGTCCGAGTTGGCTGTACACCTTGTTTTCGGGGTTTTCGCGGACGGAACAAGTGTTCAGCAGCAGCAGGGTGGCGTCTTCGGGCGAATCCGTCATCTCATACCCGTTCCGGGTAAGGACTTCGGCCATTCGCGCGCTGTCGTGTTCGTTCATCTGACAGCCGAAGGTCTGTA
>JAAEQP010000261.1 GCA_024231375.1 bacterium
GCGAGACGCCTGCGCTACGACCGGGAACCATGCGTTTCTTGTTGTGGCCGGCCGCGCCCAGACCGAACCACTCCCACGACCGGCAGGTCTCCATTTCGATGTTCGACTTTCGTGGCGCCGATGGTGCGTGCTCGGCCCGCCGCAGGCGGACCTCGCCGGCCCCCTACTTTGAGGAAGGCCGAAGAGGGGATGCCTCAAGACCCCTCACCCCAACCCGTCCCGTCAGAACCGATACCCGACCGACAACCCAGCGCCGTTGACGCCTTTGTTGCGGCTGCCGAAGCCGGCGTTGGAAATGTGATGCCATTTGAGGGCGATGTTCCAGTTCTTGTCGGGGAAGCGGTAGCCGATGCCGGCTTCGATGAGGAAATTGAAGCTGGTGGATGTGCCTTCGATCTTGGGGTAGTGGAAGATGGGATTGGCGGCGATCTCCCCGTACCAGCCGTCGTAGGCGCCGGGCTTGAGGTAGATACGGTTTGCAATGCCGAAGCCCGCGCCGGCGATGGTCTCCGACGGGTCCGACTGGTGGTAGATGAAGAGCGGGTAGACGCGGATGCCCGTGGTGATGCGGTCGTGGTTGGGCCATTCGTATTCGAACTTCCCGGTGACGTAGTAGTCGCCGTCACGGTCGATCTTCTTCTGGTAGTTGCCGAACACGTCGGTGAGTTCAGTCTGCCACCATCCTTCGTCGATACGGTCGAAGAAGGTGAACTCGCCGGCGTGGGCCGTGCCGCATGCAAACGCGGCGGCGACAAGGGCCAGTGAGAGGATGCGTAACGGAAGATGTCTGCGTGTCATGGGTCATAGCTCCTGTTCTGTGCGCGGCGGTCCGGGCCGGCACGAAGGCACGATGATAGGACACCGGGGTTGGCGGGTCAACTTGAAGAGGGACCCCTCACCCTGCCCTCTCCCGCTGGGAGCGGGTGAGAGAGGCGCGGCACTACGGCGCGACCATCGTCAGGATGTCCCCCAATCGCGTGATGCAGCGCATGTCGGATGTGGCGAGTCCTGCGCTGGGGAGTTCTTGCACGGGGTTGGGGACGGCGATGAGGACGGGATGGATGCCTGCGTCGTAGGCGCCGCGGACGTCGACGTCGGGTTGGTCGCCGATGTACACGGCCTGATGGGGGGCAACATCGGCGTGGGCCAGGGCGATTTCGAAGATACCGGTGTTGGGTTTGTGGACACCGGCTTCGCCTGAAATGACGACGAAGTCCACGAGGGGTTCGAGGGCGTGCCGGGCCAATTTGGCCCGTTGGACCTCGCTGTACCCGTTGGTGACGATGCCGAGACGGAATCCGGATTCGCGCAGGCCGGACAGCGTCGCCACAGTGTCGTCGAACAGGAACGTGGATTCCACGAGATGCCGTTCTGCGTGGTCGGCCATGGCCGGGGCGAGGGATTCGTCGGCGTCCAAGGCGCGTAGTGTGTTGATGTACGTGTATTGACGGACCACGGACGCGGGCAGGACCCCGTCGATCATCATGAACCACAGATCGAGGGCGCGGGGCCAGAAGGCCTCCCACCACTCCTCGCGCGTGACCGGGGTCAAGGCATCCGCGAAGGCTGCGTAGGTGTCGAGCGCGAGTTGCTCGAAGGTGATGGCCTGCCTGATGAGGGTTTCATCGAGGTCGAAGAGGACGGCGCGTATGTCGTTGAGTCGGGTCATGGCATTCCCATCGCTTCTCTTTGATGATGAGCCGTAAGTCTATGCGGGAACGCCGGAGACATCAAGAACATTTTGGCGGATGGATCTGCGTCGCCATGGGTACTGCCATGAGCCGCTTGGAGGCGCCGACCGATTTTTGTCAGATCGACGGACGCTCAGCGCGCAGACTGCCGCGTTTCGTCGCGGGGGCCTTGCGGACTCGAGGTGACAGGATCGAAGAGGCACCCCTTTGTCCTGATTTGGCAAGGAGTTGGCGAGTTTCTCGGCTCACCACGATGTGAGCGGCTCACACTTGGCACGCGCGATGCATATCACAGGGCGGCGAGTCGGCGGAACCAGAGAGTCCGGTGGCCATGCGCTGCGCGAGCGCCGCGGTAGTTGTTGCCGCATTGTGGTACGGCCCCTCAAGCTCTCCGGATTCTCTGGGCCGCTCGCCAGATTCGGAACGTCGGGAACAAGGGAGTCACTTATGGCTAATCCAGAACATGTGCGGATGCTGCGGCAGGGATTGACGGCCTGGAACGCGTGGAGGTTGGTCAACCTGGACCTCGTACCAGACCTGAGCGGACTGAAGCTGGCGAGCCGCGATATGCGGGGGTACGACCTCCGTGGTGCGAATCTGCGCGGCGCCCGTCTGATGAACACGAACCTGTCGAACACGAACCTTGCAGGCGCGTCGTTGTGCGAGGCGAATCTCGTCAACGCCAACCTCCAGGGCGCCAATCTGGAGAAGGCCGATCTCCGGCGTATCAACAGCGATGCGGCGGGTTCGGTGCAGTTGCTGAAGATGGAAAGCGCCAACCTGACGGGCGCGGACCTGACGGGCGCCTACCTGGCGGGCGCGGTGTTGCGCCAGGCCAACCTGAGCGGCGCCAATCTGGTGCGCGCGAACCTGGCAGGCGCGCGACTGCACAAGGCGAACATGACGGGGGCACGGTTCCAGCAGGCGGACTTGAGCCTGGCGGACTGTTCAAGCGCGACGCTGATTCGCGCGGACTTGACGGGCGCGAACCTGATGACGGCCAACCTCAGCCGGGCCAACATGAACGGCGCGCTGCTGACGGACGCCAACCTGCACCTGGCCGTCATGAGCGACTGCACGGTCGAGAACGTATCCCTCAGTGGCGCGTGTTTCCGTGGCGCCAAACTCTCGTCAACTCAGCGGCGTCGGTTGTTCATGAACCGCATCCGTGGATTCGAAGCCCGGTTGTTCGGGCGCAGTTTGTCCCGCGCCTAGTCCCACCTGTGAGGCCCGGCATCGACCGGGCCTCAGGCACACCTTGCACATCTCTCTTGTTGATGCATTCGCGCCGGCGCCGAGCGACCCACCGCTCCCACTGGCAGTGGGGTGAACCGGGTGTCGGGGAAGAGGTCCCCGTGCTGCGCAGGTCCGCGGACCTCACCGTCACACCTTGCCCTGATTCCAGAAGATGTAGAGTCCTTCCTTGCCAGGAGCGATGATGTCCTTCCAGCCGTTTCCGTTGAGGTCCTGGACCCAGAAGAAGATGCCCGCGCCGCTGGCCTTGTCGGGCGTACCGTAGTCGAGCGTGACGCGGTCGAACTTGCCGCCATTGACCTCGAAGTAGTAGAGGCCGATGGGGTCGTTGCCGCCGGGGTCTTTCCCACAGTGGGCGCGGTACCGTTTCCCGGTCACCAACTCCAGCTCACCGTCGTTATCGATGTCAACCATGCGCAGGTCGTGGTACTGGGACCGCTCGGAGTCGATGACGTGCTTGGTCCACGTGCTCTTGCCATCGCCGTCCACGCCTTGTTCCCACCAGTCCAACAAGTAACCGTGACCACCGCCCACGATGATGTCATTGCGCTTGTCGCCGTTGACGTCATGCACGATGATGGGCACGCTCGCGTGCCCCCCGAGCCTGAAGTCCCGGCGGACGGTCCATTTGCCCGTGTAGGGATCCTCGGGCGCCTCAAGCCAGCCGTTGTTGAGGATCACGTCGGCGCGACCGTCGCCGTTGACGTCGCCGAAACCGAGACCGTGGCCCTGGCCGCCTTCGGAGATGGTGGTCTGCTTGAAGGCGCCCGTGCCTTTGCCTTGGTCATCCTTGACGAGTTTGAAGATGGATACCGGCGCGC
>JAAEQP010000262.1 GCA_024231375.1 bacterium
CCCAATACACCGACCGCGTCAACCTATTCATTGGCACCGCGGGCGATCACGGCCAGCTCTACCCGGGCGCGGAAATGCCTTTTGGCCTTGTGAAACTCGGCCCCGACACCTACCCAGGGGCCGTCACCGGAAGCGCTCACGCAGGCTATGACTACGACGACGCCCGCATCCTGGGATTCTCGCACCTGCGTTTCAGCGGCGTTGGCAATGTGGGCGTAGGCGGCAACATCCTGGCCTTGCCCACCCTCTGCAACGACGCCTTCGACCCGGAAGCCTACAACGTACCCTTCGACAAGGCCTCCGAAACATGCACTCCTGGCTACTACCGCGCAACCCTCGAAGCGGGCATCGACGCCGAACTCACAGCCACGAACCATGTCGGCCTACACCGCTACACCTTTCCCGCCGACACGACCCCCCGCGTGCTGCTCGACTTCGGACGGGGCTTCACCCCCGTGCGCGACGCCCACTGTGTGGCCCGCACGAATCAGGAACTCGTTGGCGAAATCACCTCGGACCAAATGGGCCCCTACGGCTGGTACCGGATCTTTTTCTGCATTCAGTTCGACCGCCCCTTCGACGCCCTCCAGTTCCACCCCGAAGGCCGCGCACAAGCCGTACGTGCCAGCAGTCCTGACGGCGCCCTCGTAGCCCTTGCGCAATTCGCCGATGACGCGCCCATCCAGATGAAGGTGGCCCTTTCCAGCATCAGCACCGGCCAGGCCCGCCGCAACCTCGAAGCCGAAGCGCCCAACTGGGACTTCGACGCCCTCCGCGAAACGTGCCGCGCCGCCTGGGGCAACGTCCTCGGCCGGGTCGAAGTCTCCGGTGACTCGGAATTCGAGACCCTCTTCTACAGCCATCTCTATCGCGTGTGCCTCTCTCCCTTCCACGCCACCACCAGCGCGGGCGCCTTCATGGGAGACGACAGCGAAGTCCACAACGCCGACGGCTTCACCTACTACAACGGCTGGTCCATCTGGGACACCTACCGCTCCAAGTTCCCCTTGCTTGCCCTGCTCGAACCCGGCCGTACCCGCGATATGATGCAGTCCCTCACCGTTCTCCTCACCCACCGGGCGGGCCAAGTGCCCGAGGAATCCCTGGCCGACCTCCATGGCTTCTCCTCAGTACCCAACGTGCGGCTCGAGCTTGCCACGACCATTCTCTTGGACGCCTACGCCAAGGGCATTTCCACCCTCGACCCGGAAGCCACCTATGCCGTCATGGCGCGCGCCGCCCGCATGGGCTTTCCCCCGAAGCACGCCGAAATGGGCTACGTACCGGGACGGCCGGACCGAACCTGCGAGTTCGCCTACGACAACTGGGCCACGGCCGAGATGGCCAGAGCCCTCGGCAAGGAGGAAGACGCGGAATTCTTCTCCAAGCGGGGCGGGTTCTTCCGCAATGTGTGGAACCCGGACCTCCGTTTCTTGCGTGCCCGCGACGAAGCAGGGAACTGGCTGAACTTCCCCGACGACCCCACCGCCGTCATCGAAGAACATGTCTACGAAGGCTCCATGTGGCACTGGCGCTGGAGTCCGGTTCACGACGTGGCGGGCCTCATTGAACTCATGGGTGGCCGCGAGGCATTCATCAAGGAACTCACCTACTTCTTCGAAAACGACCTGCACAATCATGGCAACGAGCCGGGCATTCACGCGCCCTGGATGTTCGCGGCCGCAGGCGCGCCATGGCTCAGCCAGAAATGGGTCCGCATGGTCCTCACCGAACCCATGACCCACCGCTACGGCACCCACGACTTCCTCCCCGAGCCCTACCACGGCCCCACATTCCGCAACACGCCCGACGGACTCATCCCCGAAATGGACGATGACGATGGCTGCATGGCCGCCTGGTACGTCTTCTCTGCCATGGGCCTCTTCCCCCTCTGCGTGGGCCGCCCCTACTACGCCGTGGGCGCGCCCCTCTTCGAAGACCTCACCCTCCACCACGAAGACGGCAACAACTTTCGCATCCACGCCCCCGGCTGGAGCAAGGACAAGTGGTACATCCAGTCCGCCACGCTCAATGACGGGTCCCTCACGCGCCCCTGGATTTCCCACCAGGAAGTGGCCAACGGCGGCACCCTCGAACTTCACCTCAGCGCCGAGCCCAACCCGGCCTGGGGCGCCGACGCCGACCTGCCGTGGTAAGCCGCTCTACAAATGACTGTGTGGTCGAGCGACGCTTCGCCGTTCTGCTTTCACCCATGAGGGGCTCTACGGGAACGGAGAAGGGACGGCATGAGTGGGGTCTTTCGGTAGGGCCGCAGTCCCCTGCGGCCGCGGCCACGCGGGAGCGTGGCCCTACCAGAAGCCACCCATTGGGGCAATCGCTGCAAGAATCACGTGGCTGCTTCTCTCGCGGACTCTTCGCTTGTGCCTTGAGCGGTAGTCGCGAATTCTTGAGCTTCGGGAGACACCACCTTGACACGACCTTCCCGACACGCTTAGGCTGGGAACTCGGGAGCGCCATTCAATGAAACCAGATCAGACAGATCCAAAAACGGGGACTGTACCAAG
>JAAEQP010000263.1 GCA_024231375.1 bacterium
CGTCGGGTCAATCCCAAACGCCCGCAGCCACAGAAACCCCCGGTAGAACGCATAGAATGCGCCTATCCACAACAACACCGCCGCGACCGACACCACGCCGACCTTCAGTTTCGACTCGTGCCGGACCGACGCCGTCTGGTTCCGCGCGATCCGCAGTTTGGCGGCTATGAGAACGGCGGCATGGTTCATGGACCGTCCTCACCGGTGCCATAGTCGTACGCCTCCCCCCAAGCCATCACGAGAACCGGGTAGTCCGACGCCATGAGCTGCGGGTAGCTGGTGCCAATGAACTCGGCATCGCCCCAATACGGTAGCCGGTCCCACGCATCGTGTCCCATCTCGTTCTCGTGGCCCATGATGACCAAGTCCGGGTCGAACCCTTGCACGAACCGCATGGGGTCGTTCAGCCAGCAATTGGTCATCAGCACGTCCACCTCGAAATGGGCGGCGACCTTGTCAATCCACGCGTAGTCCTTCTGATACTCAGGATAGGGGTCGTTGATCTGGTCGCCGTTGTGCGCAAAACACAGACCTTCGGGAGTGGTCACCAGCACCGTGTTGCACAGAGCGCCTCCTCCTTGATACTGCTGGCCGGGATACACCACCACATCAAGCGTCACGCTGCCCTTCTTGACGGGAAGCGATTGAACTACGTGGGCTTTCC
>JAAEQP010000264.1 GCA_024231375.1 bacterium
CAGCACACCACCTTCGTTGCGTCGTATGACAAGTCGGGACGCCAGAACGACCCATGAAGCGGCGCTTGGGGCATCAACTGCCGCACCTCGCCGCCGGGATGCAGTCCCTTCAGTATGACGATCTTCCCGCCGGGCACCGCCATGTACCCCAGGCGGTGGCGGGTTTCGTGCGGCCATTCCGATCCCTGGGGGAAGGCCCGGTCGACCAACAGCATGCCGTCAAAGTCCACCACGGGATTAGCGAACGCGATGGCGCGCTTAGCCCTGCGGACGGCGAAGTATAGATCCGCATCGGATTCAGTTAGCACGGCCGCCCGGCGATCCAGGGCATCCAGTGCGCCCATAGGCCGCGTGAAGTCGTCATCGCCGGCCTGTTGCGCCTCGATGCGATCCGCCAACTCGCGCGTCCACCCGATCTCCTGCTTGATCCGTTCCGGCGATGGATCGCCGTCGACCTGGTGCAACCAGTCGGCTTCGAGTGCCGCGCGGGCTTCCTTCGCGGTCAGCGTGCGCGTCTCCGACGTCGACGGCGTCCGGTAAGGCGCCACCGGTTCGCGCATGTACGGACGAAAATCGATGCGGGACCCCACCTCCATCACCAGACCCACCCAGTCGGATGAGAAACGCGCGGCATCTCCCGCGGCCACGAGCTTGTCATAGGCCGCGCGGATGCGGTCCGCGTCTTCCCACTTCGCACGGGCCTCGGGCGTTTGCCGTTCCCACTGGGATTCTGTGACCGGCTCGTATTCGGTCAGCAGATCCATCAGATGGGCCAGCTTGTCTCTGTGGAACGAGTCGTCGGCATTCAGGGCGTACTCCAGGGGAGACGTGCCGGTCCACTCCGTGAATCGTGCGCAGTCCTCGGGGAAATCCACACGCAACCGCGCGGCAAGCGCTTCCACACAATCCTCGCCCAACCATTCAGGCTGATCCATGGTCCCTTCGCGCACCCCTGCACAGGTCTCGGCAAACGTCGCCCCGTCCGGATAGACCGCTTTCAGCCTTTCGTCCAGTTGCTCCAGGCGTTGCGCCAGCACGCCCACGCCATTCTCATACAACCCCAGGATCTCGCCGCCGTCCAGCGCTTCACTGAACACGCGCAGATCGTCCATCCGGCCCTGGAAATACTCGTTTGTCCCGCGGCACGATCCAATGAAGGCCGCAATGTCCGGATCGAGAGACAAGTCGCCTTTGCGCTCGAGACTGCCCACTTCGCGACCGTCGAAATAGACCCGCATCCAGCCGCCATCGAACGTCGCGGCGCAATGGTGCCAGCCTCCATCAAGGACGCGGGCGGGCTCAATCGCGGCGTCGCACTCCGCGTACCCACCGACGTTGAGTCCAAACGACAGAATGCGGCCGCCTTCCTGGAACGAAAACAGCATCCGATCCGCGCAATCTTGCCGAAAGATCTCGCGATGCCCACCCAATTCGGTCGGCCGGGTCCATGCCGAAAACGTGACCTCCTTGATTTTGTCACTCCCGAACCGCTCCAACCGGAGTGCATGTTTGCCCGCAAGGACCAAAGCGTTTCCGTAGACACCCTGACGCCGGATCAGGCACTTCCCGGCATCGGCCGTCATGTCCTGATTGCCTGTCGCATCCAGAACGCGCGCGGACGGACCGGCCTCGTTGAACGTCCAGTGCGCTATCAGAGCGTGGGGGAGAGCGGGTTCGCCTGCAAGCTCGGGAACAGACGTGTCCATGTCCGCCGCATATTCGCCCTCCGCGCACAGCGTAGCGATTTCGTCCGCGCTAAGGGCCCTTGCATGGATTCTGAGTTCGTCCAGAGCACCCTCGAAGCACTCAGTTCCTCCCGACGAACCGATGCATGCCGGGGCAGGGCCGCCTGCCGCAATCCGGCCCGGCCGGCGTAGCGAGCCAATCTCCTTGCCGTCAAGATACACCCGCGCCCATTCCCCGTCGAACGTGGCCGCGCAGTGGTGCCACCGGCCATCCAGGACCCGGGCCGGCTCCACTTTGGCGTCGCACTCGAAATAGCCCTCCACATTCAAACCCAGCGACAACACCGTGCCGCCGTGTTGGAACGAGAACAGCACCCGCTGGTCTCCGTCTTCCTTCCGGAAGATCTCGCGGTAGTCCTCCAGCGCCGTCGGCATGGCCCACGCCGATATCGAGAACGCGCGCAGACCGTCCAGTCCCTTCAACTCCGGCACGCTCAGGAAATGCTGGCCCGAGAACAGCAACGCGTCGCCCGACAGACCCCTGGTCCGAACGAGACAGTCGGGCCCCGTATTTCGAGGAGAAGCGTCGAAACCGTTTCCGCTCACGTCCTGGGCGGACGCCCCCAATCCTCCGTCGAAGCTCCAATGGGCCAGCAGCGATTCGTCGGCCGCGCGTGCAAGGGGCGAAAGGCATAGCATGAGGGCCGCCAGCCCGACACGTGTTCGTTGAATGAAGGCGCAGGATGACATTCGCACTCTCTCCCGGTTGACGCGCACCCCAGGGATAGCAGGCCGCGTCTACTGACCAATGCCTGCGCCAAGTATGCCCGGAGACCGGCCCGAATGCCAGCATTCGCCACGGCAGAGTCTGAGAACGCCGAGAACAGGAGCGAAAA
>JAAEQP010000265.1 GCA_024231375.1 bacterium
ATGCAGGGAGATTGAAGACCCCTCACCCCACCCCTCTCCCGCGGGGAGAGGGCGGAAGACGGTACGAACCAGCCTCATTACCCGCATAGAACACAACCAACTCGCAGAGTCTAGCTGCTTCGGGACGTTCCTTGTGGGCGTGAATGCATCTGGATGGAAACTGGGGATTCCTGAGGCGACGCAGGCTCCGTCTTGACTTCGGGAGCCCCGCCTTCGTAGGGTCACGCAACGCCGCGATCACGCGGTCGGCCTTCGGGGGGGAGAGAAGCGATGCGCTGTTCGTCTGGATCTTTCAGAATCCTACCGCACCTTGTTGCGTGCGCTCTGGCGCTGGTCCTCGTGTGGGGAGGCGGGGCGCACGCCGAGACGCTGCGTCTGCAATGGGGCAGCGTCAACGAGTGGTATCCGGATGGGTACGCGGGTGTCGAAGATGTGGCGCTGCACGACCGGCAGCCGGACGCGAATTTTGGCAGCTTCTACGAATGGCAGTCGGGCGCTACGGCGGAGGGGGGCATCAGCCGGGCGCTGATTCGGTGGGACTTGCAGGCCCTCGCGCCCTTGTTCTCTTCCGACCGCTACGAGGTGGTTCTGGCGGAACTGAAGCTGGGACTCTGGTACAACCGGGATGCGGAGCAGCAACCGTTCGACGTGTATCGTGTCACGACCGCGAACCGGGGATGGATCGAAGGGTCGGCGCATGGGAAGCTCGAGGCGGGCGCGGCGACATGGAATGCAGCACGGTCGGGCGATCAAGCGTGGGCGGGTGAGCCGGGATGTGGCAAGCCGGGCGTCGACTACGATGCAGACCCGGTCGCGTCGTTTGAGTCGGACACCGCGACGCATATGCGGCCCCGCTACCTGAATCCCGTACGGCTTCCGGTTCCGATGGTGCGGGATTGGGCGTTGAGTCCAGAGCAGAACGCAGGGCTCCTCATCAAGCACGTGAAGGAACGCGAAGCGGCGGGGTCCGTCAACTTCATCCCCTCCGAGCACACGCGTAGCGACTACGGATGGGACCGGCACCATCCCGAGTTGGTCATCACCTATGTGGACAGGCAATCGCGGGGCGTGAGTGAACCCGGCGAACTGATCTCGGATGGGTTGAGCGACTATGTCGTGGTCGTCCCTGCTGGGGCACAACCAAGCGAACGGCGTGGGGCGGACGAGTTGGTGGACCATCTGCGGCAGATGACCGGGTGCCGGGTGCCTGTCCTTCCGGAAGATGTGTACAAGGAAGGCTTGGGGCCGCTGGTGAGCGTCGGCCGGACCGAGCGCAGCACGTCGGTGCTGACGGATGAGGAACTGGTTGAACTCGGCGACGAGGGGTTCGTCATCCGGCCGCACGGCAAAGACCTGTACATCCTGGGCGGGGGCCGGCGCGGCGCACTGTACGGGGTGTTCGAGTTCCTTGAGAGCCTGGGGATTCGCTGGTATACGCCGTCCTTCAGCGTCATGCCGAACTGCGCAGATGTCTCGCTTCCCGAGACGGACACGCGCCTGGTTCCGAAGTGCTTCTACCGCGACCAACTGTGGAACAACGG
>JAAEQP010000266.1 GCA_024231375.1 bacterium
GCCGTGTCGGCGAGAAACGAGAGGGTCGCCCACTTCACGCTGCCGTCAGGCCACCGCGAAAACAGGTCGGCCTGAAGGGGAATCGGCGAACCGTCCGCGCCCAGTAGGCGCAGGTCGGCCAGACGCGCGAGCGCGCCTTTGGCAAAGGGCATGCCGACGGTGGCGGGCCAGGAGGTACGAGCCGTGTCCGTGGGTTCGGGCACGGTGATGGGCACGCGGAACGCCTTCGTAGGACCAGCCTCAGGTGGCGCGGCCGTGAATTGGATGACTTGGGACGCCATGGACTCTTGATCGTGGGTGGTGAGAATGCGCGCCGTGTAGGCTGCGCTGGGCGTAAGGCCGCGCAGTTTCACGCGATGGTTGCGCCCCCGGTAGGGGTCGTGCTCGGTCCGTAGTGAGACGCCGCCGGTTTCGTATTCGACCGCGCCGGTCTCGACGACCACCGACGTGGTCCAGCACACGTCGACCGCGCCTGGTTCGGGACTCCAGGGCTCGACATAATCGAAAGACGGCGGCGGCGGGACGATGGGGTCCTTGGCAAACAACACGCGCAGGACGCGGTAGAAGCCGACGGGCGTGTCCGCCGTGAACGAGAGCCGGTCGCCTTTGGCGAGGGTGAGCGGGCGCGTCAGGCTGAACAATGCACGCGCAGCGGACTTGTCGCCCACCGCACAGGCCAGCACTTCGTCGTTGTGCCGAATCGTGAGTTGTTCAATGCCATCTTCGTCGTCAACCATCACCACGGCCGGGTAGTAGGCGCCGTCGCGGTCGCTCACCCAGGAGAAGGAGTCGCCCGCGTGAGCGCCGCCCTTGAGCAATGTGCCGTCGACCTCAAACCCTTTCAGTTCGCAGGAATCGGTCAGGGGGATGTCGAAGGCGGACTCCAGGCCCATGTTCGGGGATTCCATGGCAGGCCAAGGCACGTAGCGCTTCACGAACTGGGCCGCGTCCGGCACGGGAACGAACCGGACATAGTCGAAGTAGCCCGCTCCCGGTTGCCCGAAGGGATAGGCGTATCGGTCGTCGACCCACACCTCGAACCGGCCCTCAGGGAGGTGGCGCGTACCCAGAGCGAGTTCGGTTCTCTGATGCTTGAACCACGTCTGACCATCCAACGAGTAAGCCAACGGTCGTGCGCCGGGATTGCTCAGATAGATGCGGTACACGCCCGGTTCGAGATCGTCGACGACGCAATGCAGCGGGGGCGCGCCCTCCTCAGGCGTGGCATGGTCGGTGTCCGAAGCCGGACTCGCCAGCACCGCCTTGCCCGACCGCTTCTTCTCGATGTCCTCCTCGGCCATCCACAGCGTCCAATGGTCCCCGGTCCGCTTGTTGCGCAACCACGCAGAATCCGGCTGCGCAATCGCCTCGCTCTCGTACACGATGCCCTCCGGCGACAGCGCCGGGACCGGTTGGGCCGTCAACAAGGCGAAGGTCACAGAAAGAAGCAAGATGATGCCACGCGTGCTCATGAGAACCTCTCCCTTGGTCTCTTGCGACGTTAAACGTAGTCCTACGATACGGGTTGGCCCGCGCATTCGTCCAGTTTGAGGCACGCCCGTACTCAGGCCGTCTTGGTTCGTAGTGCGCCGTTTACGGCGATCTTCATCCGGTCCGGGGTCCAAGAACGCCGTAAAC
>JAAEQP010000267.1 GCA_024231375.1 bacterium
CGTCGACCGTGAGATTCAGGGCGTCCTTGGCTTCGTCTTTGACGGCAATTGCCAATTCACCCAGTCGTTCGAGGGGGCGCTCTCGCCGCCGCTTCGCTGTCCCGTCCGCGTGAAGGCCCGGCTCGATGAAGTCGAGGAACTCGGCCACGGGGCCGTCGTGCCCCTCGAACCGAAACTCCCCATCGCGCAGCCGGATGGCGTCGGCGACTTTCACGAGCCATGCCCCGCCAAGGGCGTCCATGTTCTTGGTCCCCCCGAAGTCGAGCGTCACGGTGTCGCCCTGGGAAACGGCATGGTTCTGCACGTCGGACAAGAGGGCCTTGCCCGTGTCTCGGTCGAGCGTTTCGGGGCACGTGATGCGAGTCGATGCCATTAGGTACCGCTCATCAGGTTGTCAAACTGCTCCTCCGTCAGGACGGAAACACCGAGTTTCTGCGCCTTCGTGGCTTTGGAACCCGGATTCTCCCCTACGACTACGTAGTTGGTCTTCTTGCTCACACTCGAACTCGGCCGGCCGCCGAGGGCCTTGATGCGGTCATGAATGCCGTCGCGCGTGTACTTCGTGAGCGTCCCCGTGACCACAAAGGTCTTGCCTTCGAAGGGGCGCTCGCCATCACCTGCTCCCGCCACTTCCTCGCGCAGGCTGACGCCGTGTTCGCGAAGTCGTTCAATGAGCC
>JAAEQP010000268.1 GCA_024231375.1 bacterium
ACGAAGAACTGACAACCATGCAGTACCGGCCCGAAGACTTGCCGGAAGGCCTTGACATCAAGAACGCCGAGATAACCGTGTACCACATGTGGGACGAGTCGATGGTGGGCATCGCGAAGCGCGAGATGGAAACCCACACGTTGACGTTTTCGAGCCCGACGCGCCATCCGCCGGGCGCGTTTCGTGTTCAGAAGTACGTGGTGTGGAACGTGAAGGAGGGGATGACCAAGCCCGGCCAGTGGTTTCTTGACCGCACGGCGGGCAAGGTGGTCTATTGGCCACTTTCCGGCGAGGATATGGCCACGGCGGATGTGTACGCCCCGAGAACGGAGACCATTCTCAGAATCCAGGGAACCGAGTCGAAGCGCGTGGAGCGCGTCACTGTGCGCGGGCTCAAACTGTCCGTGACAAACACGCCGCTGAAGGCGGGCGGCTTCGGGGCCAACGCCTTTGAGGGCGCTGTCGCCGCATACCACACGAGCAACTGCGCGCTCATCGACCTTGAGATCATGAACGTGGGCGGACAGGGCATCAAGACGTGGCAGTTCGACGATTCCCGCGTCGAGCACTGTCACGTGCACCATACGGGTGCGTGCGGCATGATGCCCCGTGGGGCGAAGGCCGTCATCACCGACAACCATATTCATGACATAGGCCTGACGTATCCGAGCGCCATCGGGATCTGGGCTGGCGGAAAGGCCGCCCATGTGCATCACAACACCGTGAACGACACGCCCTACTCGGCCATCATCTGCAGCGGAGCGGGCGCGCGGATCGAGGC
>JAAEQP010000269.1 GCA_024231375.1 bacterium
CATAGGATCCACAGTTCCGTCCCACTTCTTGGCTCGATAGACCCGCGCGGCGAGTTGTGGGGAGAGGTCGTGTGCAAGATTTGCGTTGGCAGTCCGGTAATACAAGGGCCTACTCCGAATACATCAATGGAGCGTCTAGTATAGCAGGTCGTGAGGGGCGTGTCAGCACCCGTAGTCTGCCGCGCAAGCGGGAATGAAGGATATGCAAGGGGACAACCATGTGCCCCACATCGAGCCGCTGCGACACTCGGGGCGGGCCTTCCCCCCACTTCCCAAACCTTATCTGAGTGCTTATGTCCCGACATTAATGTGGAATTAACAAGAGAAAAGGGCTTACGCGACGATTCGCGTAAGCCCTTGGTATCATTGGTGCCGGTGCACGGATTCGAACCGCGGACACGTGGATTATGATTCCACTGCTCTAACCAACTGAGCTACACCGGCTTGGTGCCACGTCTCCATTGAAAGCCGTATTCGCCTTCCAACGGGACGACAAAGGATAGCATACGGCGATCGCCCGTGTCCACATCGAGGAGCGGCACGCGCACCCCTTGGCGGACTCAGGCGTCGCGACGTATGCGGCGTCGGGCCAGGACAAACCCGGCCATGGCCACACCTGCGAGAAGCAGGTCGCCGGGCACGGTAGAGGTCATGCCGAACACGTTGGCGCTTGTCATCGCCGGGGGCGGCGCGAACTCGGCCGTGCCGATCTGCACGAGGCCGCCGTGACGAATCCACAGACCGACGTAGCCGATGCCGTTCCGTTCGTCGGCCAGGAAGGTCTCGTCGGCAAGCCAGCCGGCAACGCTACGGGCGTGGTACCAGGCTCCCCCGACGAGCGGTCCGTTGTAGAAGTACACATCGAGGTCCGCGGGCGCGTGGCCTTCGGGCACAGGCAGCCAGACCAGCCGCGGCGCGTCGTACGGCCCCGCCGGTCCGATCCGGTAGACGGGTCCGAGGCCCTCGAGCGGTCCGGCCGGTGTCTCGGGGTCGAGGCTCTCGACGACCTCCACCGCGGCACCGGCGCTCTGGCCTGCCTTGGGTTGCGGCACGCCCGGCTCAACCACATCCGCCTTGGCGGCATCGGCCACGCGATACACGTGCCGGGCAGGACCCACCGGCGCACCGGAGACGGTGGTGGCGCCGGCCGTCATCACGACCAGTTCGCCAGGGAGCCATTGGGTTTCAGGATCGTACCGCACCCAGACGGCGTTGTCGTGGGCGGGCAGCCAGGTGACGGCGCCCGACTGGAGCACATCGCTTTCCACCTGACCCCAGATGGTGGCCGGATCGATGGGTTCGTCGCTCTCGAGCAGGAGGGCGAGACTGATGTCCAGGCCGATGTCGCGGCCGCGCGAGGTGTCGGGCAAGGCGTTGACCACGGCCGGCTGCTGGGACGCGGCCTTGGCGTAGCCGCGGAACCCGGTCACCGGCGACCCGAACCCGCTGGTGCCGCACCCGTTGCGCGCCACGACCCAGTAGTAGTAGTTCGTGTACTTGACGCTGCCACCGCTTCCTCCGCCACAACCGCCGCCGCCGGCCACCACCCACGCCGCGGCGGCGGCGCCGAAGTCGTCGTACAGCGTCGACCACTCGAGCGATCCCAGGAAGGTGGCCGTCGAGCTGTCGTTGACAGTGCTTCGGTACACGTCGTAGGCCGTAGCCTTGGGGGACGCGATCCAACTGAGCCGGACGCGGTCCGTCAAGAGGCCGGGCGTTGCGGACAAGTTCGTGGGAGGGTCGGGCGCAGTACACGCGCCGACTTGAATCTCGCCATCGACGATGGACGAATCGATAGGGACCGGGGCCGGTGTGGCCGCGGTCACGAGACCGCCCGTCAGGGGAATCGTCTCACCGACGCTGACGTCCGAATCGACCGCGAACAAGACGGTTACGAGCCGTCCGTCGGCCACGGTCGTTGTGATGCCGGCCCCGCTCTGTCCCGACACCAACACGGTAAGGGTGCCTTCCTCCGGGACGGACCACGCGGCCTGCTTGTTGGCCTGGAGGACCACCTCGCCGGCCGTCACGTTGATGGGCGTCACATCGTCATCGTCGTACAGGATCTGGAACTGGATGGTGGCCGGCCGCGTAGTCGCGGCCAAATCGACGCCCACCTGAGCCGGTCCGCCAGGAAACCCGGAGGCCGTGTCGATCGTGAGGGTCAGATCCGTAGCGGCATCCGCGCCCGCGGCGACGAGAATGCACAACACGCTGAAAACAAACCGGTTAAAAAGGCCGTACCGCTTCTCGATCACGGGACTTCTCCGTGCATGGTTGACTACTTGCTCGTACCCTCGCGCGGTGGACAGATCGTAACCGTGTCCACAGCACCATTATACATACAACCGAACCGGGGCTGCTATTACGGATTCCTGGGCGTTTTCGGGACTGGTGGCGGCCGCGTGTTTGTTTCACAGCGCAGGGGAAGAATACGAGGCAGTACAATGAGGAGGAAGGCCGCTATGGGAATGATCGACCCTGTTCTTCAGGAACTGGACCATGAGGCCAAGGTTACGCGAGCGGTGCTCGAAGGGGTGCCTGAGGATCGGTTTGACTGGCAACCACACGAGAAATCCATGAGCCTTGTCCGGCTGGCAAGTCACATTGCCGAAACGCCCGGCTGGGTCGAATCCATCGTGAATCAGGACGAACTCGAGATGGATATGGAGGCGTATGTGCCCTATGAAGCATCGTCCAAGGACGAGTTGCTGGAAACGTACGATCGAAACATCGCTTCGGTGATGGAGAACCTGAAGGCGCAGGCGGACGACCATCTCATGGCGGTGTGGCGCATGACGTCCGGCGGCCAAGTGTTGGTGGAGATGCCGCGCATCGGCGTGATTCGTTCGTTCCTGCTGAGCCACACGTATCATCACCGAGGCCAGTTGACCGTCTACCTGCGTCTTCTCGACGTTCCGGTGCCGTCCGTCTACGGGCCCTCGGCCGACGACCCCGGCGGCTCCTGAGGCCAGCGGAGACCCGGGACGCACGCCGACTCGTTTGAACGATGAAGGGGCCGGTGCCATGTTGCCTCGTCATGGTGTAGACTGATGGGAGCGGTACGTTGCCAGTAACTTCGAAGGTGGGTTCCCATGAGTTTGTCCCCAGAGTTCAAGCGCCTTCTGGAACGGCTTGGTCTCAATCCAACCCGAATCCAATGGCGGTTGTACCGAATGCAACAGTCGTGGCAGCGCGTGAGCAAGGGCGGCGCCACGCCTACGATATTCCGATCACTGAAGTACGAGCACAAGCTGTGTATCCATTGCGGAGCGTTGGCGGACCGGGACGACCGGGTCTGTCGATCCTGCGGCAAACGTATGCCGTCCCGGTTCGGGTATCGGCTGTTCAGATTGCTGGGCTTGGCGTTCCCCGGCACCGTCCCGGCGACGGTCACGCTGTTCATGGCCGTCATGCTGGCCGTTTTCGCGGCCACGATTGCCCAAGGCGGCGGGGCGGCGTTCATGGGGGAGAGCGTATCGGCGCTGAGGGTTTTCGGTGCGTGGGAGCCTGCCGCGGGGACGGTGTTTCCTGCTTCTCCGCGAGGGGACGCGCTCTGGCGGGCAATGGCCTTTGGCCTCATGCATATCGGCATCATCCACATCGGGTTCAATTTCTTCGCCCTGACTCAACTGGGCCCGCTTATCGAGGAACAGGCCGGACGGCTCCGCATGTTGGTCCTGATCACCTTCACCCAGATTACGGCCGCTGCGGGCACCTATATTTGGTACGTGATGATGCAGGGAGGCAGGGGATACGTTATCACGGCGGGCGCGTCGGGCTGGTTGTTCGGCCTCATCGGGTTCGGCATCGCCTACTTCCGGCGTAGCGGCGGCGCCGGCCGTATGTACAGTTCCTTCTTTGTTCGGTGGGCCATCTATGGTCTGCTCTTCGGATTCCTCACGGGCATGGCGAACAACGCGGCCCACGTGGGCGGACTGCTGGGAGGCATGCTGTTGGGCGTCTTGCCCGAAGGCCACATGCGCCGACCGGGCTGGACGTTGTTCTGGCGGGTGGCTGCGTCGCTGTCCGCGGCGCTCTGGGTTGTCGCACTTGGATTCTTGACGCATTCCATCATCACCAACTGGGGACTTCGGCCGGGGGGACCGTAGAGGCCCTGGAGGACATGACCATGTCCACTGACAACCTGCTTGTCGGCGCGGCCAAGAGGGACATCACACCGCCGTTGCACGTGCCGTACCTCGCGTTCGAACCGGAACGTCAACGTACCTTTGAGGGCGTTCACGATTCGTTGTACGCCCGTGCCGCGGTGTTCGACACGGGCGAGTGCCGCATCGGCTTGCTCACCGCGGACGTGCTGGGCCTCTCCCCCGACTTGCTCGGCCCCGGGACCGATTTCATCGCCGAAGTCCGCCGGTTGGTCGCGGCCGGTTCCGGTTTGTGTCCCGAGGAGATCATGCTCACCGCAGCCCATCCCCATTCGACGCCGGAGACGTACGGCCTCACCCGTATCTGGGAGCGGGACGACTGCCAGCCGTGGTTGCGGACCTTCGCGGAACAACTGGCCCAAACGCTGACCGATGCGTGGGAGGGGCGGAGTCCGGCTCAGCTTCGCCACGGGACCGCGCGCGTACCGGGATTGGGATGCAACCGGCGCGCACACGTCGGTGGCGATGCCTATGACCACCCCGTCGACGACTCGGTGACGGCGCTTGTAGCCGAACGGGAGGGCGCTCCGCCGGTTGTTGTGGCCAACTTCGCATGCCATCCGGTGACCGTGCAGGTGCAGCCGTTGGTGTCGGCCGATTTTCCGGGCGTGGCGTGCGACACCGTGGAACGGGCGCTCGCCGGGTCCACGGGCGAACCGGCCCATTGCCTGTTCGTGCAGGGCGCTGCGGGCGATGTGGACCCGGTCCGGGGTGGCTCAGGAAGTTGGGACGACGTGACCGCATACGGACGCTTGCTGGCGGGCGGCATCCTGGAGGCCGTGGGCGCTTCCATGCTGAGCAAGCCGGATGCTGCGCCCCGTCTGTCCGCGGCGCGCGAGGTACTGTCGCTGGCATCGCGATCCGTTCCATCCCTTGAGGCCGCTGTGGCGAGTAAGGAACGGGCCGAGCACGCCTTCGAGGGAATGCCCGACACCCATCCTGAATACGGAGTGCGGCTTCACGACTTGCGGTGGGCGCGCGAGGCCCATCGGCGTGCGCTCCTGGGCCCCGGCCCGGTGAACGCCGAGGTGCAGGTGTTGCGCATCGGAGACGTGGCCGTTGCCGGGGTTCCCGGCGAGTTGTTCAGTTCGCTGGGACTGCTCATCAAGCACCATTCGCCCGCGCCCGCCACGATGGTGGCCGAGTTGGCTAACGGGTGCCTGGGGTACCTGGCGCCACGACGCGACTGGGGCCACGGCGGCTACGAAGTGGCCCCCGGCCCGTGGTGCCGCATCGCGCCCGGCGGCCCCGAGCACGTCACCGACACGGCCTGCCGGTTGGTGTACGGGGTATTCGCGTAGGTTCCCATCATGAAACAGGTGCAGGCGGGTCGACGGCTGTGCTAGGCTGAGTCCGAACGGGGGGTCGGCTCGCGGATGGTCTTTGGAGCACGAAACGGGGAGGCAGCATGGCGTATTGCATCGAAACCAAGGGCCTGACTAAAGATTTCGGCAAACTGCGAGCCGTGGAGCACGTCGATCTGAAGGTGGAGCGCGGGTGCTTCTACGGGTTTCTCGGGCCGAACGGCGCGGGCAAGTCGACCACCATCAAGATGCTTACCGGACTGCTTGCGCCTACCAGCGGGCAGGCCACTATCCTGGGTCACGACCTGGCCACGCACCCCCTGGACATCAAGCGCAAGATGGGTGTGGTGCCGGAGGATCTGTGCCTCTTCGAGAATCTGACCGCGCGCGAGTATCTCATCTTCATTGCACGGATGTACCGATTGCCCAAGGCTGTGATCGCAACGCGGTGCGAGGAGCTTCTTGCCCTCATGGACCTGGAGGATACGGGCAAGACTCTTGTGCTCGAGTTTTCCCACGGCATGAAGAAGAAACTCGCCCTTGCATCGGCCCTTATCCACGACCCCGAACTGCTGTTTCTCGATGAACCCTTTGAAGGCATTGACGCCATCGCCTCGCGCACCATCCGCCGGGTGTTGGATCGCATCATCGAACGCGAGTCGACCGTGTTCCTCACGAGCCACATCCTCGAAATCGTGGAACGGCTCTGCACCCATGTGGGCATTATCCACGAGGGCGCGCTGGTCACCGAAGGATCGCTTGCGGAACTGTCCGACGGCGGCAGCCTGGAGCAGTTGTTCATCCAGTCGGTCGGGCAATCGGAAGAAACCGAGGCAAGCCTGTCCTGGCTCGAAGGGAACGGGCCATGATGCACCACTTGGCCACGCTGGTTTGGCTGCGCTTCACACTGTTCCGGCATTCCCTCACGAAGCTGTCGTCGGTTCTGTCCCTCATCGTGACGGTGATGGTCACGGTGGGCGCGTTGATCGCGGGCATTGGACTCGCTCTGGTCGTGCTCATGCTGTCCGCGCAGAGCCGCGAGAAGCCGTTCGAGCTGCTGGGCGCCATCGATGGTATGGTCATAGTCTTTGTGTTCGTGTTGGTGATCGGTTTGCTCATCGAACTCCAGCGATCGGAGACCATCGATCTGCGCCGCATGCTGTATCTGCCCGTGTCGCCCAGGACCGTGTTCGGCCTGAACTTCGCGGTATCACAGATCTCGCCGGCCCCGATCCTGTTCCTGCTCCCTTCCGCCGGCCTTGCGGTGGGCCTGACCATCTCGATGGGACCCCGGATGCTGCTGGTGTTCCCGCTGGCTGTGGTGTTCTATCTGATGGTGGCGGTCTGGCTGTACTTCGTCCGCGGATTCCTTGCCAAGCTCATGGAGAACAAACGGCGGCGCAGGATGATTCTCGTGCTTCTTCCTCTGTGCTTCATCGTGGTGGGACAGCTTCCCAATATGTTCATGATAGCCACGGGGAAGGGGCGCCGGCGTCCGCCCCCCGACAATGGGGCCGTGACGCAAACTCCCGAGCAACAAGTGGCGGCCCAGCGGACAACTCAGGGCGAACGACAGACACGCGACAGAGCGATCAAGGACGGAGTGATCCTGGCCAATAGCGTGATTCCCCTCGGATGGTTTCCACTCGGCGTGTACGCGCTGGCAGACGGCCAAACCGGCACGGCGGCGGGTTGCTTCGCCGGGGTCACGCTATTGGGCGCACTGGGATTTTCGTTGGGCTATCGCTCCACGTACCGCTACTACCGTGGCGACGTGACCTCAAGCGGCGCGACGACGCGCAAGGAGAAGAAACGGGTCGAGCAGGCGCGGGGGCCGGGGAGAAGGCCTTCGCGTGCGATGGCGGAGCGTGGAGTGCCTTTCGCCGACGAAGACACCGCGGCCTTCGCCTGGACCCAGTTCCAGGGCTATCTCCGTCACCCGCAGATCCGCATGATGATGATCATGCCCATCATCATGGCGGTCATCGTGCTCGCTCTGCCGTTGGCGAAAGGATTCAAAGTCGAATCCGTCTTCATCCGCTCCATGGCCCTGCCCCTGCTCCCCTTGTGGTGCATTCTCATGTCGTCCATGTGGCTCTACAACATCTTTGGACCCGATGGCGACGGATTCCGGGCATTGATTCTGCTGCCAACGCCACGGCACAAGTACCTTCTCGGAAAGAACCTGGCCTTTCTTCCCATTCTCGCGATCCAGTGCGCGCTGCTGGTCGCCGCGGGCGCGGTCTTCCTCCGCCCGGGCGTGAGCCCGGTCATTATCGCCGCCGTGCAGATGGTTCAGGGTTACTTGGCTTTCTGCATCTACGGAAATCTCGTGTCCCTGTACTTTCCCTTCCGCATTCGTGCCGACAGCATGCGGGCCGCCAACCCCAAGGGCGTGATCATCCTTGTGAGCATGGTCGCGCTCCCCATCATCGGCATACTCGCGCTACCTACGTTGCTGGCGGCATCCGTCGACCGGGCCCTGCAGGAGCTTTGGGGCGTCCCGTCATACCTGCCGGTGGGCGTCTTGGTGTCCTTGGCCTTTCTGGCCCTTACGGTGATGATCTACCGCTTCACGCTTGAACCCATGGGGACCCTGTTGCTCCGCCGCGAACAGCGTATCCTGGAAGTCCTCATGCGCGACAAAGAGTGAATACCCGTAACGGCGTCTCGTCCATAGTTAGGGCTTGGCGGCCGCGTACGGTTCTTGGCCAATTGCAGACGAGTCGAGCGACACGCGATACGCACAGGAGGCACGATGAAGATGAGTAAGCAGTCTATCTTGTTGTTGGCCGCCATGGTGTTGGTGTTGAATACGCCGACATTCGCCGCCGAAAAGGTGGATCCCCGGGCCAGCGACCCGAATTTCGCCGAGTTAGAGCTGGAGCTACCTGAGGCGTCGGAAAACGGAACGCCAATCGACTACTGGTCCGAGCATCTGGATATGTCCTACATGCCGCGGCCCGCGTACTACGCTCCCGTGGGCACGGCCCTCATCTCCCGGGGCAAACCGGTCACCTCCAGCGACACGGGCGTGAGCCCCGAGAAGCTGAAGATGGTGACGGACGGCGACAAGAAGTGGGTCGAGGAGAGCGTGCTCGTCCTGAAACCCGGCGTCCAGTGGGTTCAGATCGACCTGGGCGCGAAGCAGGCCATCGACGCGATTCTCATATGGCACTTCCACGAGTACGAACGCGTCTACTTCGACGTTATTGTCAAGGCGTCCTGCGATCCCAAGTTCGAGAAGGACGTAACTGTCATCTACAACAACGACTACGACAAATCCGCCGGACTCGGCGAAGGCAAGGACAAGGAGTACATCGAGAAGATGGAAGGCCGTCTCATCGATTCAGAGGGCGTCGAGGCCCGCTACGTACGCCTCTACAGCAACGGCAACACCACCGATGGCGCGAACACGTACATCGAGGTGCAGGTCTTTGGCCGCGCTGCCAAGGAGGGATCGTGAGGTTCCATGGACCGGCGTACATTTGACATTTGGGGTGTCTGAACGGGATACTATGGCGTTGAAACGGCGCATGCCGCGATTGACATTCGGACCACGGACATCAGGCCCGTGGATGCCCCGACCGGGCGGCCGGACGCGGCTCCCGGAGCGCCACTGACGAGTCGAACGACACGCGATATGTACAGGAGGATACGATGAAGATGACTAAGAAGCCGGTCTTGTTGTTTGGCGCCATGATCGCCGTGGCGTTGTTGTTGAGTGCGCCGGTGTTTGCCGCCGACGAGGAAGACCCCCGGGCCAGCGACCCGAATTACACCGAATTGAAGTTGGAACTGCCCGAACCGTCGTTTAGCGGCACGCCGCTCGACTACTGGTCCGAGCACCTGGATATTTCCTTCAAGCCCCGTCCGACGAAGTACGTGCCCAAGGGCACGACCAACATCTCCCAAGGCAAGCCGGTGACCTCCAGCGACACGGGCGTGAGCCCCGAAAAGCTGAAAATGGTGACCGATGGCGACGCGAAGTGGGTTGAGGACAGCCTCCTCGTGCTGAAGCCGGGCGTCCAGTGGATCCAGATCGACCTCGGCGCGAAACAGGCCCTCGACGCGATGCTCCTGTGGCACTTCCACGAGTACGAACGCGTTTACTTCGACGTGGTCATCAAGGTCTCGTGCGACCCCAAATTCGAGAAGGACGTGACTGTCGTCTTCAACAACGACTACGACAAGTCTGCCGAACTCGGCGAGGGCAAAGACAAAGAGTTCATCGAGAAGACGGAAGGCCGCTTCTTCGACCTGAAGGGCATCGAAGCCCGCTACGTTCGCCTCTATAGCAACGGCAACACCACCGACGACACCAACACGTATATTGAGGTCAAGGTCTTTGGTCGCGCCGCCAAGGAGGGATCGTGACGCCGGACTCGCCGGCTGACGCGAATTGAGGCGACATGCTGAGTAGTGACACTATGG
>JAAEQP010000270.1 GCA_024231375.1 bacterium
ACAACGCTGGTAGAGATTGCCGGGAATTACCTTGAGGTATTCGGTGGGAACGCGCCCGTCTTCGAGTCCCATGCGCACGCCGGGGGCGAAAAGGATGGGTTTGGGAGAATCGGCCCGCACAGAACGCGCGAAGGCGACGAAACTCTCGTCCATGACACCGCTGTAGGTTGTCTCGGGTCCGACGAACACGGGGAGTCCGGGGCTGTAGAGGCCTTCGATCATGGCGTTGTACCACATCTGATTCGTGTAGAGGATGAAGCCGAGAATGACGTTGGGGCGGCGCGCGTGTACAAGGTCGCGCAGCTCACGAGCTAAGGCGACGATACAGTCGTATTGCCACTGTTCGTAGGCAGGGATCAAGGCGCTCGTTTCGAGCCATTCCTTGCGTGTCTGAACGGAGTCCAACCCAGCCGGAGCCTGTTTCCCGGTCTCGTCAAGGAAGCGTTGAAACGCGTAGGCGCCGTAGTCGGGGCCGCCCGGCGACCAGCCATGTATGGTATACATTTCCGGGTCGACAATCACCGCGTCGAGGGCGTAGGCATCGCCGTCGAGGAGGTCGAGGGCGCGATCTACGCGCTGGATGATCGAGCGCCGCCAGAAGACGGGATCGATGGGCGATGGCGCACGGCCGTCATTGTGCCGGGCCGGATTGTCCTGAAATCCCACGGCGGCCGTCTGGTGTTGCGCCGCGATATCGAGACAGTGGAAGTAGCGGAGTCCCGCTTCTTTCGCTTTGCGAGAGGTGTCGCGCAGGGCCTTGAGGGCTGCGCCGTCGCCCTCGTACAACGGCTCGGCGGCCGTCGATGAATCGTAGTCCACAACGGCGCCGAGTTCGATGCGCGGCATGACGGCGTTCATGCCCGCGGCACGCATGGAATCATAGTGGTCGAGGGTGGGAGGCCCCCACCCCATACGGATGTTGTCGCGCATCACCCAGGCGATGGCCTCGTTGACGGGTTCCTCAGCTGCCGTGGCAGGAAGAACAAGTAGAACGGCAAGGGCCGCTGCTGCTAGGAATCTCATCCGACACCTCCGCTTGAGTTTCCGGGTTTCTTCGATTGTAGCCTACTGAGTTGAGTGGAGGCCATTCGCTTGTGTCTCCTTGGAGCGACCGGATCCTTCATCGAGCGGATGCTGGTTTGTGAGGATTGCCGTGACAAAAAGGGGATGTGCTATTCTGCCAGTCGAAAATGTGGAGTGGGGTTGCCCCGTTTCAGAAGGAGTCCTGATGACCAAGACGAGAAAGGCCGCGGTCTTCATTCCCCTTCTCATTCTCGCCCTTCCGCTTCTCAAGGTGGTTTCGCCGTCTCGTGGCGCGGCGGACTACACTGTCGTCGGCGAAACCACGGTTCGCCCGAGACCTCAAGGCACATCGGCTACGCCGGTGGCCCGAGAATCCGACAAGGTTCTCCAGGACGCCTTCAACGAACAGCAAAGCGATCTTCAGGTGCAGGGCAACGGCGTGGTTTCAGATGTATTGCCTGATGATCTGCAAGGATCACGACACCAGCGATTCATACTGAGGCTGAGCACCGGGCAAACACTGCTGGTCGCTCACAATATCGATCTGGCGCCCCGAATCAATGAATTGAACACGGGAGATACGGTGGGTTTCTACGGTGAATACGAGTGGAACGAAGAAGGCGGCGTTATCCACTGGACGCACCGGGACCCCGGCGGACGCCACACGGATGGGTGGTTGACGCACGATGGAGCAACCTATCAGTAGCCGCTAGCGTGGCATCGAGTCTGCGCTTGAACCGTCTTGCGGCGCTGCTCTTTGACGACAAAGGCACGTCTGGTCTTCGCGATTCACTCACCCAGATCCCGCAGCGTCTCCAAGAGAACCAAGGGCTCCCGTCCATGAATTCACTGCCTCCCGAAGAGCTAACACGAGCCTCCGCGCAATGCATGCCCCGCTGCGTACATGCGCAGTATAGACGAACGGGGCGGCCAGAAGGTTCGGTCGCCCGGGGGCCGTGGCTCGTCGTGGTTTGCACACACGAGCCGGTGCTGCATGGCCGAAGGATCGAGATGGAGCGTGTGGATTCCATCGGGCCTTGGCATTGATGGACTTGGGTGAGGCGGCTACAATGCCTGAATCCCACTCGCAATTGTCGCGAGAGGGGCCGATTGGGGGTTCGCAATTCTGATGAGAACGTTTCGATGCGGAGTTATCGGCCTGATTCTAGCAGGCCCGTTCACGGTGGCCGCGGAACCGGCGCGTACGTACTATGACGAGGGCAGGCTGGGTGCTATGCGCGACAACCTCGAACGGTACGAGTGGGCGCGGGAGGAGAAGGCCGGCATTCTGGAGCGAGCCGACCGTTGGTTGGGGTACGACGACCAGCGGCTCCGCACGTTGGTCCCGCCCCCGGGGACGCCCCGGGCCGTCGTGGCCCATGTTGCAGGCGCGCCGGTCGAGGGCGACGCGCTCAACCGCAAGGGGCGGTATTCGTGGATTGTGGATTTCGATTTACCATGGAAAGTCACGTCGCCCATCGACGGCGCGGTGTACCCGTCGAACGATTACGCGGGGTTCTTGGCAAGCGGTTGCGCGGACCGGACACTGCTGACCGGCCCGTACGCGGATGACGGTTGGGGCTGCATGGTGGAGGGATACGACAAGCCGTTCTGGTTCGTGGGGGTGTATGCACACTGGTCGGTGGTGCGACTGTTGTTGCCGGCCATCGAGGATCTCAGCAAGGCCTACTTGATCACAGAAGAGCCCCGGTATGCCCATGCGTGCGCGGTCCTGCTCTGGCAGTTGGCCGAGTACTACCCTGACTACTACTACGAGAAACAGTCGCGCTATGCCAAAGAGATCAAGCCCGACTACGTGGGGCGTTTGCTCTACCACACGTGGGAATCGCTGTACACATGTCAGACGGTGCCGCCGGCGTATGACGCGATTTGTCCGGCCATCGACGGCGACGTAGCACTGCGGGAACTGACCGGTTTGGGCGGTCCCGGACTCCGCGCGCGGATCGAGGAGCGTCTGCTGGTGACGATGGCCACCGACATCATGGACGGTTCGGGCCGGATCGCGGGAAACTACGGCATGCATCAGGTGGCGTTGCTGCGGATTGCCGCGACGCTGGCGCACCGTACGGCCTTGCCGACACGACAGACGATGGTGGATTGGGTGGTCGGCACCAACCCCGGGGCCGAAAGCTACGTAGCCCTTGGCCTGGAGGATGCCATCAACAACTTGGTGTATCGTGACGGGCATCCATTCGAGAACCCCGGATACAACACGCACTGGTGTTTGGCGATCGGCGAGATGCTTGGCGAACTGGGCGACGACGGCGCGCCGCTGTTGGCCATGCCGCGTGTACGCAATCTGTTCACGTGGCCCATTCGCATGGCTATGTTGGGAAAGTTTTCGCCTGCCTATGGTGACGGCGGCAACATCTGGAATGGCGTCATCGGCTGGGACAAACGTGTGATGGTGTCAGGATACCGTTTCTACCGCGATCCCGCGATGGCCAAGGCGTTGGTGACGCACTATGGGAATGCCGAGGTCTCGCGGGACTTGTTCGAAGAGAGCATCGAAGAGGCGATGGAGACGGCGGCCAACGAACTCACCGAACCCGTCGGAACGCGAAGTGAACTGATGCCAGGCGTGGGCTTCGGTAGTTTGCAGGCGAACAACAATGGCAATCGGGCCGGCGTTGCCACGCTGTACGGCGACTACTGGGGACACCGGCACTATGACTTGTTGAACCTGGACGTTTTCGCCCTGTTTTCGGACGGCAGCGGCTACTCACTATTGCCCGACCTTGGGTATCCGGAAACGGCCGACACGTGGGACCCGCGCCGCTACGGGTTTCTGTCACACACGATCTGCCACAACACGGTGATGGTGAACCAGACACGCCAGGAGATCCGGCGGGGGCGCCTGCACCTGTACGATCGGGGTCCTTTCGTGAAGGTGATCGAGGCATCTGCCGAGAAGGCCTACGAGGATGTCACTGACATATACCGGCGCACGTTGTTGCTGATCGACGCGGGGCCGGACAACGCCTATGCCGTGGATATCTTCCGAGTGCGGGGCGGGACACAGCACGACTGGCTGATTCATGGCACGGATGCTGCCTTCTCGAGCGGCCTCGCCCTGACGATGCCGCGCAAAGAGGGAACCCTCGCCGGACCCGGCGTGGAGTACGGCGTGTTCTACGACGACGCACGGTACGCGAACGACAACGAAGCGCACGAACCTTACACCACGTACAGGGGAAGCGGGTTTCAGTGGCTGTTCAACGTGCAAGAGGCACCGCTGGAGGGGGTGGGCCACGTTATGTGGAATCGCGGGCCTGTGTACCTGAAGGCGCATTTTGTGGGTTCTGCGGAGGATTCCGAAACGGTGTTCGCGTGCGACGGGATTCCTCAGCGGCGCAAGCCCTATCCCGACACGATCAAGTTCGTCGTGCGGCGACGGCAGGGGGATACGTTGGAGAGCGTGTTTGTGACGGTCTTCGAGCCGTACAAGGACACGCCGTTCGTGAGATCCGTGAAGACGCGGGCAGTGGAAGCGAAAGGCGGCGATATGCCCGTGGCGCTGGAAGTCGATTTGGGCGGCCGCAGACATCTCATCTTCAACCGCCTCGAAGGTGAAGCCGGCTCGCGGTCGCCGTTTTCCGAAGCGGAGGGGAGTAGGGACGCGCGCGTGATTGTGCTGCAAACCACATCCGGCGCCGCGGAGAAATCGTACTACCTGGACCCGTGCCCGGGTGTGGCGGGGGCCGTGGAAGGATGTCTTACAGCGCAGGTGACGTCTGTAGACTGTGAGAGAGGCATCGTGTCCCTCGACAAACCGGTTCTGGACGATGGCGGCCCCGCGGGTGGGATCGCCCTGGTGGAGAGCGACCTTCACACCAATGCCGTGCCGGTGGCGACCGTGCTTGACGCGAGCGCGTTCAGCGTAGGCGACGACGACCTGTATGCGGGCAAGGTTCATGTAGACGAGACCAAGAGCCATGATATCGCGTTCGTCCCGAAGCAGGCGTGGTTTCTGGAAGCAGGCATGACCGTGGTGAACGAGGCCGGCGATGCGGTTGCCCGGATTACGGAGACGGTGGTTGGTAGCGGGCGCGCGACGTTGTCGCACGAGGTGTCCCTTGACGATTTTCCGGACCGCGACGGCGACGGCCGCCGGTCGTGCAAGGTGGTGGTCGTTGGCCCTGGCGACCGAGTGATCCTGCATCGGGTGGAGCGTATGATTCCTGAGGAGCCGACGGGGTGATTCGTCCGAACGGTTCTGCGATCTAGGGCTGCGGGTGCGGACCCCAGCCAAATGGGAGGTGTCAGGAATGGCTGGTATGGGACGACGCAGCTTCTTCACGTCGTGTGCGACGGCGGCGGGCAGCTTGGCGTTGCTGGAGTCGGCGTCGGCGGCACAGACGAGCAAGCCCGGTACGACGACGAAGGCATCGGCCGAAGCCGAAGCGTCGGCGGACGAGCGCGACCGACCCAATATCCTGCTCATCATGACCGACCAGCAGCGCGGCGATTGTCTTAGCATTGATGGGCATCCCGTTCTGTTGACGCCGACCATGGACCGCATTGCGGGGCAGGGCGTACGTTTCAATCATGCCTATACGACGTGCCCTTCGTGCATAGCGGCTCGTCGCTCGCTCTTGTCCGGACAATTCCCCGCCACGCACGGCATGCGGGGGTACCGCGACGGTGTTGAATGGGATGCGCCACCCACGTTGCCGCAGGTGTTGAAGGAGAACGGCTACCACACGTATCTGGTGGGGCGCAACATGCACCAGCATCCGCCGCGCAAGCGTTATGGGTATGACCACATGGTCATCCACCGGGGCGATGACAGCGACTACGAGGAATGGTTGAGCCGAAGGCAACCGGAAGGAAGCGGAGGCTATTACGGCACGGGCGTCATGCACAACGACTGGACTGCGCGACCGTGGCACATGCCCGAGGCGTATCACCAGACCAACTGGACGGTGAACGAAGCGCTGGAGTTCCTTCGCAAGCGCGACACATCGTGTCCGTTCTTCCTGACGGTATCGTTCCTTGCCCCCCACCCCCCTTTGATTCCGCCGGCGCCGTATATGGAACGGTATCTCCGATCGGACCTGCCGGAGCCGGTGGTCGGCGATTGGGCGGAACCGCCGGCGAACAAGGGGCTCGGACTGGGTCAGAGCGCCGACCGGGTGCAACTGGAAGGCGATGCGCTACGATCCGCGCGGGCAGCGTACTACGGCCTCATCAACCACGTTGACGATCAGATCAACCGATTGTTGAATCCGGTGACGGGCATCGATCGCATGACGGCTGGCAATACCATTGTCATCTTCACGAGCGACCATGGCGAGATGCTGGGCGACCATTACCTATGGCGCAAGATACTCCCCTACGAACCATCGGCCCGCATCCCGTTTCTCATTCGGCCGCCGAAGCGGTCGGGCATTGCGGCAGGGACCGTGGTCGACCGGGCGGTCTGTCTCGAAGACATCATGCCCACCGTGTTGTCCATGGCCGGCATCGAAACGCCCGAGACGGTGGAGGGAATGGACCTGTCGCCCCTAATGCGTGGGGAAGACGCGGAAGAACGCGCCTACATCCACATCGAACACGCACCCGTTCACCACACGCTCACGGACGGGAAGGAGAAGTACATCTGGTTCGTGAAGGACGGAAGGGAACAGTTCTTCGATATCAGTGAGGACCCGAATGAGCTTCACGACCTGGCCGCAAAGCGCAGGCATGCGAAACGCGTGGCGCACTGGCGAACCCTACTGGTCAGAGAACTCGCCGACCGACCGGAAGGCTTCTCCGACGGCAGTTCTCTCATTCCGGGCGTACGCTATCCGGCTGTGCTTCCGGGGGGCTAGGACTCGTCTTCCTCGGCCGCCGCAACACAGTTGTGTTTCCTCCAGTCGACGGGAGCAGTGGTTCCTGTGCGCCTGTTTTCCCACTTGATGAGCTTGGCCGACTTGCAGTGAGGCATGTGGTACACCTTCGCCGTCGATTTCGCCGACCAGACGTACTCCTGCCCGCCCGTCGCGGTCTTCGGATAATTCAGCCAGATGGGCGCCGACCATGCTCTGTCGCTGTCGTCTTGTCTTACCTTCACGTAGAAGAACTCGGGGTCTCCCGAACAGATATACCCATCGATTGGAAGGGTTCCGTTGCCACTGTGTTCCTGCTTCTCCTGCAGACCGTCCGACGCTTCCCAATCGGTTGCCTCGTCGCGATTCTCCTGCTGGACGGTTCCGTAGTACACGCTCACTTCATACCCGGTGCCGGGTTCGCTCTGGTCCGTCACCGCCACCGCTAGCGTCACTTCGTCCCCGGCGTCGAGAGTGACGATGCTACCCATGGGGTGTCCGTTCACGCTGAAGCGCAGGTCAAGGTCTTTGTCCTCGGTGGCGAAGGTTCTGTTGCTCCGGAAGGCTTCCAGGATATTCTCCTTCGAGAGCCCATCGCAGAGAACCCCGGTTCGGGCGTCGGTAACGTCTCCCCAGAGCCTGCAGTGGTTATCCTGCCCGGCAGTGGGACTCACGTGGAGTCCCTGCGTGAGGTAGAAGTAGTAGTCGTTCTCGCAGGCATCGTACTGGTAGTCTGGCACCTTCTTGGACTTCATCGCCGGGCCGCTGAGCATCTCAATCAACGCCACAAACCCGTCGGCGACCCGCACCATCTCCCGGAACTCGGGACCCAGGTCGCCATCGTCGATGCCATAGTCGTTGTTCATCTTCCCCTTGGTCTCGGCGCTCTGTCCGTTGTAGAAGAGATCCTTCTGAACGTCGGGATGGTTCAGTTGCACGACCGGGAGTGGCCCCGTGTCCGTCACGGATTCTCTGAGCACTTCGTAGAGCTCCGAGAAGCTTCCGTTGTCCGCGGTAATGACAGGTTCAAATTCGAAGACGTTGACGTGATTGCCTGCGGAGATGGTGGAGAACTCCTGCCCGTACAGGGCCACGAATCCGTCGTTGGTAGCCTCGCGCGCGGCACGGACCAACGACACTGTTTCGAGGGTCTCCGTCTTGGGTTGGCCGCCTTCCTTCCACTTCCGAACAAGGGTCAGCGTCTCGTTTGAGTTGTAGAGATCATGGTTGGTCGCCATCATCAGGCCATCGCGACGCTGCCCCTTTGCGCCGAACTCAGCCTTGGCATGGTTGTGCGGCGTGACCGCGAAGAAATCGAGGCCAACCGTCTTGGCGTGGCTGTAGGCCTCTTCGGGCGTGCCCAAGCCGTCAGAGATCAGTGTGTGCGCGTGCAGGAGCCCGTAGTAGGTCTTCAAGTCGTTGGGCTGCCCCCCGGAAGCCCACGACATCGTGCATACGAGCACGATGACACCAACCCTCAGGCGGAACGGCGTGTTCTTGTTCGGCAGACTGGACATTGTGTGGTCCTCCCCGATGTGTGGAAATGCACCCCATCCTCATCAGCCCCAAACGCCGTATTAGTGTATTCCGTGTGGATGCAACCGTCAAGTGTTCGCGTCGCAACGGTTCCAGCACGGATGCGGCAGATGCGATGCGCCTGTCAGGCCTTGCCCCTGTTGGCGAGTCCATGATAGCGTGTCGGCTGTGGCTGCGCGCCGCTGGCCAAATCGGCCGGCGGCCTGGAACGCTGCGGACCAGATCTATTGGCAAAGCCTTGTACACACCCCATGGTCTGCATGCCGGACGCACCGGAGAGGAACACACTGTTCATGAATACGGCCAAGTCTTTCTCCCTATCGATATTGATTGTGTTCGTACTGTCCTGGGCCTTGACGTGCGCGGCCGACCTTCAGGTTGCGAAGGTCGGCGACAGCGTCGTGGACACCAAGGCCTTGACCATTAAGGGCGGCTTCGGGCAATGCATTAACGGAAAGTCATTCCAACAGAGCGCCATGGTGACGCATCGTGGCTACCAGTACGCCACCTACTACGATGCGGACCGGTGGGTGTGTGTCGCCCGGCGTAAGTTGCCCGGGGATGCATGGGAAGTCTTGCGGTTCACGGATTATCACTTCAAGAGCAACGACGCCCACAACGTGATCTCAATGGGCATTTGCCCCAGTGATGGGACGATCCATCTGGCCTTTGACCATCACGGCCATCCGCTGCATTACCGTGCATCCAGGCCTGGCGTCGCCACCACGCCGAAAGACACCGTGTGGGACGCGTCGATCTTTGGACCGGTTGTATCCGAACTGGAGCAGGGCGAACCGATCAGAATCACCTATCCGCGGTTCTGGCCGACGCCTGACGGCACACTTCAGTTCTGCTACCGGCAGGGCGGCTCAGGCAACGGTGCCCGGATGCTGGTCGACTACGATCCCGTGCAGGGAGTCTGGATGAACACGCGCCAGATTGATTCCGGCAAGGGCACATGGAAGACGAGCGATTCCCGTTGCTCGTATCCGAACGGGTATGGGTACGGACCTCTCGGCAAACTCCACACCACATGGGTGTGGCGGGAAGGTCCGCAGACAGCGAATCACGACCTTGTGTACGTCTACAGCGAGGACGGAGGCGTGTCGTGGAAGAACAACAGTGGCAAAACGCTCACGGAGCCGGCACGGGTGGACACGCCTGGGATCACGGCGGTTTCTATCCCGGAAGGGCTTGGATTGATGAACACCCACGGGCAGGCTGTGGATTCCCAAGGCCGTATCCATGTGGTGGTTTGGCACTGCACGCTCGAGACCATCAAAGAAGCCGGGAGCGTTCCAGAAGAGCATCGCTGGGGACCGCCAGGGGCGCAGCGGCGTCACCATTACTGGCGCAATCTGCAAGGCGAGTGGCAGCATCGTGAGCTTCCCGGAGGCTACGGCAATCGGCCCAAGATTCTGATGGACGAAGCCGACAACGCCTACGTTGTCTATTGCGAAGACGAAGAGCTTCACATCGCGGGAGCAACGACGGCATCCGAATGGACCGACTGGCGGATTGTCCATGTCGATGAGGGGCCATTCATGAGCGAGATGGTGCCCGACACGGCGCGTTGGCAGGCTGACGGCGTCTTGTCGGTCATGGTTCAAGGGCCTCCCGACAAGCCGCACGCGCCGACCCCGCTACGGGTGCTGGATTTCTCGGTCGAGGCGCGCTAAAGGCGTGTCTATCGGGGGCAGGCCGCGAAAATGTATGGGACAGTCCCGACTTTTCGCTCAAAGTCCGAGCCATCCTTCGGGTCGTGTGGATTCACCGGGATCCAGTTTGAGCACGGCGCGTGCATGGCGGGCGTAGACGCCGCGAAGGTCCTTGGCATAGACCTCCAGTACGTTGCGCCCAACGTTCTCCCAATCCCCGCAACGATAGAGCACCCGGGCCATGATGAGATTCCGGACCCCGTTGCGACCGCGGGTGACTCCGGTGGCCTTGGCCTCGTCCGTGGCTGCCCTCTCAGCTTCGCCACAGCGTTTGAGCAGTTGGCCCAGAGGTTCCGTCGCGGTGGAGTCGCCCAGTTGTTCGAGCGCTTCGCAGACGGCGCGATAGTGGCTGAACTTGTCGCTGTCCTTGTCGGTTCCGAGCAGTCGGAGTTTGTCGAGAACGATGGGCGTCGCCCGGCGGTCCCTGGTGCGTCCCAAGGCGATGATGTAGCTGTCGAGCCATGTCACGCCGGGAAAATAGACGTCGATGTTCTCGGCATCGTACTTCTCCGTGCTTGCCACGACCTCGGCCAGCGTGTCGAACCCGGCCGGGTCCCCCATTACTCCCAGGACGTGGGCACATCGTAGTTTGCCTTCAGGCGTCGATGCCGATGCGTAGGCTTCGCGAAGGAGCGCGGCCGCGCGGTCCCACGATGCCATGATGACGGCGAGCCCCGTGTAGTCGGTGCCGACGAGATGCTGGACCGCGTCGCGTACGGCTTGGTCCGGCAGAGGGAAGGAATCCTGATGGGCGGGTACCTCAGGCGTCAGGCACTTGATGGCGACCAAGTGCTCCTGGAGTTTCCGCACATCAACCGATCGGGTCTTGCCGTTCATGCGCGCGGCGCTGGCCGCGGCACACCCGGCCGCGTAGCCGAGGTTCTGCATACAGGGCTGCATGCGGATGGAAGGCGTTGCGTCTCGATGAGCGCTCACGGCCAGTCCCGTCACGAGGATGCCATCCAGTCCTTTGGGCAACAGGCACCGGTAGGGCGTGTAGGCAATGCCGCCGTAGTAATTGTTGATGAGGTAGTACGGGTGGATGGTGAATCCGTGCGAATCCAGACGACCTCCCTGACTGATGCCGACGGTATCGGGGAAGGTGCGACGATTGATGATGTCGAGCGGAGTGAGCACGTAGTCGCCCAGCACGCGCCTGCGTTCACGCGTGTCGATGAGTTGGCCGAGGTCCCACTCGCCCTCGTAGCGGCGTTTGGCGGCTGCATAGACGCTACGCACGTCGATCAGATCGGTCTCGTCCACGTAGGTCCAGTCGGTGTTGATGTAGCTGGCGCCGGGGTCGCTCTGGGGCAGGCCGGTGCCTTGCATGGCCACCGTCTCGGCGCCGATGTACATGGATTCGGCCCCGGCCGCGATGGCCACATCGCCGTTGCCCGTGCCATCGACAACGGTCTTGGCAAGCACGACGCCGCGCCCTTGAGGCGTTGCCACGACAACGCCTTTGACGACGCCCTTGTCGACGAACGCGCCACAGGCAAGGGCCCCGAACCAGATGTCGCCACCGGCCTTGCGAATCTCGCGCCGCCACCATTCCTTCTTGCCTTCCACGTAGGAAGGTGAACCGAGTTCGGCAATGCCCGTCTCCGCCTCGACGGTGAATCCTTCTCGGTACCCCGCGCAGTAGACGCCGATGAGCCCAGTAGTGCCGACGCCGCCCAGGTCCGTGAGGTATTCCAGCACCAGGGTCCGTGCGCCGGACCGTGCCGCGCCGATGGCAGCGGGCGCGCCGCTGGTTCCGCCCCCTGCGACTACCACGTCGTATTCGCCGAAGACCGGAAGGCTCCGAGCTTCCGCCCGCACGTGTGTGCGGTGCGTTTCCATGGGGCGCAATCCCCGTAGCGGCTCACGCGTGTCCCCCGCCGCTATGGCGGGTCCCGTTGAGCCGGCGAGCCGGACCGCTCCGGCATGGGTGGTAGTGGCGGCTTCCTTCGCGGCAGCCTTGCCGATACGAATGCCTGTCCGCATGAGCGCGATGGGGCGAACGAGATCGACGGCCGCCTCGCGGGAGATGTTTGCGCAGGCTCCGAGCACGTAGATGCGGTCGATGCCGCCCGGCCGGAACACGTCGAGGTCAATGGAGGCCGCTCCAGGCCAACGATTGTCGGAAGAAGCTACGCCATGCATGGGGTCGGGCGGCACTTGCCAGATGGTTTCGGAGTACATCAGTCCCTTGGCGTGATACGTGCGGTCGCGGGCGATCTGTTCGGCTTCGGCGAAGGACGCGTAGGACGCGTCCGGCATGGGTATCGCCAACTTGTACCGGAGCAACTCGGAGAACTCGGTCAGCATGGCCTCGTTCACGGCACGAACCGTCTGGGTGAATCCCCCACCCGATCCGAACGCGGCGGCCTGGCGGCCCCCGAGCGGACTCTCCAGCGGGATGATCGTGTGACCCATGTCCGGGCCTGTAAGGGGCGAACCGCCTCCGACGATCCGCCGGAAAGTCTGTGGACCCGCGGGATAGGGACGGAAACGCGCGCCTGCCGAACGAGCCAGCCAAGCGCGGTCGGTCGCGTCGATGATGACCTTAGCCTTCACAGCCTGACGCCCTGCCCGGTTCACAATCTCCACTCCCGCGGGGGTCCCTGATTCGTCGGTGAGCACGCTAGTGGCGTAGCAGCCATAGAGGAACTCGACGCCGGCTTTGCGCAAGGCGTCTTCGAGCACCCGCTTGATGTGCAATGGCGGCAGCACCACAGGATTGTGCGGGGCCGCATCACCCTCAATGTCCCGAGCATGAACCTGAATCTCACCCAGCAGCATGCGCTCGGCCCGCGCGCCTTTCGTGATGTGGAACTGCACGTAGCGGGCCCGCACCTCGACCGGGGCGCGGATGGCGAGGGCCTTGTCGATCCAGTTGCCCCTGCCGATCTGCGCGTTGCGGACGTGAGCCTGTTCGGTCCAGGTGGCGCCGTCGTCCCCGGTGGAGACTGTGATCGTGTCCACTTCGAAGGTGTCGTCCGACTGGAAGAACATGACGCGGACCTCTTCCAAGTCCTTGGCTTCGCCCAGGTCCGCGGTGATTGATACGTCGCCGTTGTACTGAACGCTCTGCGTGAAGGCGGTGCCCCAGCGTCCGTCGGTCAGCATGGCGGGCGGATCGGTGTCGACGTGCTTGTCCATCGATGGCAGGTCCGCCACGTACGCAAGGGGGACGCCGCGGGTTCGATTGGGTTCAATCAGAAGCTGTTCCTCAAATGACGACTCGGGTGTCTCGCCCGATTCGAGCCAGAGCCGGAGAGGCGCACACATGTCCGCACCCAAGTAAGGACGGGGCGTCGCGAGGAACACCGTGGCGCCGGATTCCGCCGCGGCCACAGCCGCGGCTACTGCACCGGTACCACCGCCCACGACGGCTACGTCGGCTTCGTAGACGAGAGGCAGTTCTCTGGCGGTTTCGTTGACAACAGGGGCTGCGTGCGCCGTGAACGAGTACGCACTCGCGAGCCAGGCCAGGCACAGAACCAGAATGCGGGCGCGTCCAGTCGCGGGAAGCGTCATGGGGAAAGGTCTCCTGTTGCGCGATCGGTCAATCGCTGGCTCTGGAGAGGCGGTATGTGGGCCTCGCATGCAGCGCTCATGGTTTCTTGGCTGCATTTGACCGCAATCCGGGGCCGAACGTCAAACGGTCGCGAGGACAAATGCTCGGCGCTCCTCAGTTCTGGAATCGAACACAATGCGCGGAGGTTGAAGGCCCGCCTGCGGCGGGTGAGCCACAAGAACCCAATGTGATCCCGACAGGCCTTCCCCAGCTTGCGCGTCGAGCGAATCCGCTCGTAGTAGCCGTACGGCCACACCTTGAGCAACAACCCCGCCGCATACGCCGGACGCCCTCGCTCGCCCGGCGCCCACGTAATCCCCAGTTCCGCCAGGTCCAGCGCATCTACGAATTCGCGGATGAACCGCGCAGGATGGCTCGGCGATACCCAATCCTCAAGCGAAGGTGGCAGCAGAAACTCCTGGCCATAATCCACACATCTATCAGGCGTCCCATCATTGATACTCCATACAGACCTCACTCATCTCACACACAGAGAATGCAAAATCATAGCCATAGTGCTCTACTACGAATTTTGGACAGTCTGGGAAGCAGAGCCCTACCGCGGCTCTACTTCGCATGTACGCCGCCGTAGGGTGCGTCGAGCAACGGCCCGCGGCCACGACGAGCACGCAGGTCACGCGAACACCGAAGGTGTCCACTCTTCACGCCAAACACCTATGCTATACTGGCCCGCCTGGGTTTCTTCGCCGATGGTGGGAGGTGGAACGATGGGTGCACTGGGGGTAGTGCTGGCGTTGACCGCGTGGTCCCTGACCGGGTCCGGCAACGCCGTCGACATACAGAAAGCCGTGCGCGACACCGTCACGGCCGGACCCGCCACGTCCCTCGACATTCACCGGGAAGTCACCGAAGCATTGGGCCAACGCGCGGTGTCAGAATCCGGCGTGGTGGTCACCGGCCGCAACGTGCGCGTCCGCGATGTGGACCCCGTCCTCGTCGAGCGCGAACTCGTCAGCGGCGCAACTGTCGACCGCTGTTTCGAGGTAAACGGTCACGGCCCTGAGCCCATGACCGTCCTGGTGCCCGACGACACGCCCAATGCCGAGGTCGAGGTCTACCGCCGGGCCTCGCGCGGCCTCTACGTCCAACCCAAAGAACGCCCCAAACGCGTCGATGGCTTCCTCATGTTCAAGGCAAGCCATCCCGGCGCCTACATCACGCGCACCCCGGACGCCCACTCCTACCCCACCGCGGACCCTGCTGAAACCTTGAAACAGGCGGATTCCGAGCCCGAACCGCCCGAAACGTGGGACTTCTACCGCGTCGAACCCGACCTTGTCGACGGTCCCATTCCCGTCATCCTGATACATGGCCTCGGCGCGGGGCGCTGGGGCGACATCATGCACTGGGCCGCCCATAGTCCCGATGCGGCCAATTTCCGCCAGAGCTTCCAATTGTGGAACTACCAGCACCCCCCGGAAAACGTGGGAGCACCCGTCGGATTCAGCCCCGAATACGACGGTTTCGAGGAAAGCATCGCCGCCACTCTCGACCGCTACATCCGAAACGCCGAGGAATTCGGCGTCAAGACCGACGATACCGTCTACCACTTCCCCGAAGGCCCCTTCTGTATGGTCACTCACAGTCTCGGGGCCTTGAAGTCACGCGCCTTCATGGTGAACTTCCCAGACCAGGCCGAACGCGTCCTCGCGGTCGCCAGCATCGCCGGCACCCACACCGGAAGTCCATGGGCCACGCCCCAATGGACCCGCCACACAGTCAACCGAATCGGCATTTCTCTACCCACCAACCTGAACCTGGTGTTCCGAGGCATTCTGGCCGAACTGGTACTGCGCGCCTACCTTAGCGTCCAACGCCAGGGCGACCTCGACTCGGCATGGGGCGATTTCGACGCCATGAGCGGCTACGGCGGACTCCCGACCGCCACGTTCAAGGCGTGGACCCTCTTCTACGGATTCCAGACCCTCACCATCTCCCCCCGCGACGCCAACCAGACCGACGCCCGGTACCTCATCGGCATCGACGACAACTCCTTTGAACCCAAATGGCCCCTGAAAGCCTATTGCGGCGGTATGGAGCACGTCATGCCCGCCTCCCGCGGCGACCTCTATCTGGACAGGTTCTTCCTCTACGGCGGTTACATCGACACGCCACGCGACTGGTTCAACCTGGTCCAGGCCGAAACCAAACGCACCCAGCCCAGCGTCAAAGACCCCTTCATGGGCGGCCTAGAGAACTTCGCCCTACATCTTGTCCAACTGATGATGGGGCAAGTCGCCTCGGCCGGGTCCGACGCGCCCCTCGGCGCCTACGCCTGCGGCGATGGATTCGTTCCGCTCCAGAGTCAACTGTGCCTGGACGGCGCCGAGTCCGAGTTGATTTACGAAACCACATCGGTCGACGGATGGGAGTACGCCAAACTCCCCTACCGTCCCCGGATGGACGTGATTGAGGCCCACACGCTCGCGAACCCCGATCGCATCCGCCTGCTGCGGGGATGGACCCACCTGGACACCGTCACCGGCCGGTACAACGGCGACACCGGCCACAGCGAACTGTTTTCCATGGTGTCGGCCGACTTGTTGAGCGTCTTGCCGAAGCAACCATGAACCGCGCGCGGACTGCAGAGGAGTTCGAGGCAGAACTCGCCCTCCAACAAGTGTGCCACCCACAAACTCGTTTGTGGGTGTCTTCAGAATACGAGGCGGAACCGATTTCACATGCACGCATAGGCAGAAGCGAAAACGCCGGGACTGACCCCAGCGAAGTCCGCCGTAGGCGGACGAAGACGGGTCTGTCCCTGGCCTTTTCGCGGCCTACGCGATCTTCTCAAGTACTTGCGCCTGATTCACTATCATGCAGCCGCAGTCTGGATCGCGGCGAACGGCGCACTGCGAACCAGCCCCATAACCACGTCATCCCGAGCGAAGTCGAGGGATCTCTTGTCCCTGCGGCTGTCCTGTGGCGAGAGATCCCTCGACTTCGCTCGGGATAACGCAGAGGGACGGTGTCGATGGAAACGGGGAAGTGCCGTTCGGCGAGATCTTTGACACCCCGCGATTGTAGGGATTGCAACCGCTTTCTCCGCAGAGGCATAATAGGGATAAGGGGGTTGGCGTGCCGGTCGAAGTTTCGACCGGCCTCTCCCCTTGTGGTAAGGGCGCCCGGCGAGCGCGCCCACTACACAGACATTGAATCAAGGTCCGATAAGGTAATGGTTGCCCGAAGGTTAGCTCATGACCTCGGACGCACGATCTAAGGAAGGAGCGGCGCACATGACGTCCAATGTGCTGAAAGTAGTCCTCATCGCGGGACTGGCAATGCTTGCCGGAACGGCTGGCGCTCAGGAACCCGCGGAAACGCCTCCGGTTCCCGCGGTCGATGCTCCGGTCGCGGACAACGCCGACACCGACCCCGTCACCCCCGCCTCGGTGCTGGAAGAGGAGTCGGGACCGGAACTGACCCTCTGGTACATGGTACGGCACGGCGGCCCGGTCCAGTACTTCATCGCGGCGCTGAGCCTGCTGGCCTTCGTCATGGCGTTCTATTTCATTCTCACCATCACGCCCGCACGCGAGGTACCGACCCAGTTCATGAAACGGGCGCTGGCCCAAATCGAAACCGGCGACCTGCGCGGCGCATACCAGATGTGCGAAGGCCGCGACGAACTGTTGGCCAACGTGCTCCGTGCCGGCCTCAAGATGCACGGCCACGACCGGTACGTCATCCAGGAAGCCATGGAGAGCGAAGGCGAACGCGGCGCGACCGAGTTGTGGCAGAAGATCTCCTACCTCAACAACATTGGCGTCATCGCTCCGCTGCTGGGTCTGCTCGGCACCGTCCTGGGCATGATCGGCGCGTTCAGCGCCATCGCGCTCGACGATTCCCAACGTCGCGGCCTGCAGATGGCCGCCAGCGTGGCCCAGGCCATGTTGACCACGGCCGAAGGCCTGTTTCTGGCCATCCCGTGCCTGGCGGTGTACTTCTTCCTTCGCGGCCGCGTCATCCGGATCGTGTCCTTGGTGGAGGCGCAGGCGAGCGAACTGATCGAGGCCCTCACGCGAGGTAGAAGCTGATGAAATTCGGCAAGCGCGTACAGGAAGAAACCGAGGCCATTCCGCTGGCGCCGCTGATCGACATCGTGTTCCTGATGTTGGTGTTCTTCATGACCACATCAGTCTTCGGCGCCATGGAACGGGAACTCGACATCCAGTTGCCTACGGCCAATGCGGCGGAGCAAACGCAACGGGCCCAGGGCGAGATCTACATCAACCTCAAGTCGGACGGCACCATCATCCTCAACGACCGCGCCGTGACAGTCGCGGAATTGCAGGAGATCCTCAATCGAGTCGCTGAGCACTACCCGGGCGGCGCCATCATCATCCGTGGCGACCGGGACGCCATACTTGGCAGGGCAGTCGACATCCTCAACTGCTGCAAGAACGCCGACATTCAGAATGTGTCCTTCGCGGCGCTGAGCGAGGATCCCAAGGAGACCAGGTAACGTGAGGTGGTCCGCAGTATTCTTCAGCATCATGCTGTTGACGGTTTCGGTGTCAGCCCAAACGGACGATCAGACGGGCATCGACTTCGCCGACAGTCTGTTCCAACACGGCTACTACGAAATGGCCGCCGAGGCCTATCGGGATTACCTTGAGAAGAACCCCGACGGCGACCGCGTGGCGGCAGCGTTGGAGCGCTTGGGCGAGTCGGAGTTTTCGCTCAAGAACTACGAAGCCGCCCTGACCCGTTTCGAGAAGCTGCTCGAACTCAAGGTCGAAGGGTTATCCCTGGAACGGGCCTTGCTCCGTAAGGGCGAGATCCTGTTTCGCCTGGACCGATCCACCGAAGCCGCGCCCGTGTTGGCTCAGGTCGCGGGCAAGGACAAGAATCCCGAGGTCCGCGCGGGTGCCCTCTACTACCTCGGCATGGCCCACTACCGTGTGGGCAAAGGTGCTGAAGGCGAGGCCGCTGCCAAGGCCTACCAGGCTTCAATTACGGCCCTGTCCACCTTAGGCGCGGAGCTCCCCGACAGTCCCCTAGCACCCTACGCGCGATATCAGCTCGCGCGCGTCTATCTTGCTAAGAACGATCTCGAAAAGGCCGCCATCGAGTTCACGGCCGTGGCCGACTCGACTATGCCCGACGAGCGCCTCAAGGTCGAGAGCCGGTTCCGTGCCGCCGAGATGTACGACCGCATCGGGTGGTTCGACGCCGCGGTGACCGCGTACCAGAAGTTGCAGACCGATTTCCCGGGGTCTGAGTACGCCGAACGCGCCCAACTGGGATACGCCTGGGCCCTGTTCAATGCCAGCAAGTACGAAGACGCGGGCAAAGCCGCTGCCGCCTTCATCCAGGCGAATCCGGAGAGCCCCTCGACCCTCGGCATGCGGTACCTGCAAGCCAACTGCTCCCAGCAACGGAAGGACTACGCCAAGGCCCTGGATCAGTACAAGGCCATTCGCAACGATCACCCTGACTCCGAGTTCAGCCCCCGCGCACTGTACAAGATCGCGTGGACCCTTCACCTGGCTGGCAAGAACGAGGAGGCAAGAAAACGGGTCAAGCTGTTCCTGGACACCTACAAGGACTCTCCTCTCGTGGGCGAAGCGGCCTTCCTGCGCGGGTCCATCCTCGTGGCGGAAGAGAACTTCGCGGACGCCCACGACGAGTTCCGCTACGTGTGGGAGAAGTATCCCGATAGCGAATTCGGCGCGGAGGCCCTGTTTAAGGTAGGCGAATGCCTCGCGCAGTTGGGCCGGATGGAAGAAGCCGCGCAAGTCTTCGAGTCCTTCATCAAGAAGTACCCGGACAATCCCATGACGAAAGATGCCCTGGCCCGATCGGCCGAGGTCAGCTTCTTCTCCGCCTCCTTCGAGGAAGCCATCCAAGGCTTCAAGCGAACCTTGGAGAGTGCGCCCGACCCCGGTACCGAGATGGAAATCCTCTACCGGATGGCCATCACGTACCACAACATGAAGGACTACAAGGCAAGCGCCGAGACCTTCGGCAAGATTCTGCAGAAGTTCCCCGAATGCCCCCACGCCGCCGAGGCCAATTTCCGCATCGGCGACTACTACCTCTATGAAGTAAAGGACCCGGTGAAATCCATCGCGCCGCACCAGGCAGCCTACGACGCCGCGCCGAAAGGACCGCACGCGGGTCGCGCGCTACGGGGCCTGGCCCTGGCGCGGTACCAGACCAAAGACTACGACCGTGCGGCAGATCTCTTCCTGAAACTCATGACTGACCACCCCGCCGTGAAACTGAACGAACAGACCTTCGCGTGGGTGGGGGAACATTTCTACGACGCCAAGAAATGGGACGAGGCCTCGACGACCTTCAAGTCCCTCCTGGCCACAATCACAGACTACGCCAACCCGGAACGGGTCCAGTTCCGAATCGCCCAGTGCGCCGAGAGCAAAGGCGACGCCAAGGGCGCCATCGCCCTCTATGAGGAGGTCGTGAAGGAAGCGCCGCGAAGCGCCTCGGCCCTCAACGCGCGGTTCCACATGGCCACGCTCCACGAAGGATTGAAGGACGGCGACAAGGCCTTCGCACTCTACCAGGAAGTCGCCAACACCAACACCGGCGATGCCGCCGCGCGTGCGCGCATGCGCCTGGGCGAAATCCTGGAAGAGCGAGAGGACTACGCCGGCGCTGCGAAGAACTACATGCTCATCGCGCTGCTCCTGTTCCACGAAGATCTGTCGCCCAAGGCCCTGTGGCGTGCCGGCCAGTGTTTCGAGAACAGCGAGAAGCCCGACCAGGCCAAACGCGCCTATGACGAGTTGGTGGCCGACTATGCCGACACCGAGTGGGCCGCCAAGGCAACGGCGCGGCTCGCCGAATGGCCAGGGGAAGGAGGCTCATGAACAAACGCGGTCTCCTTGTCCTGAGCGTTCTCTTCTCGTTGGCGGTGCATGCATTGTTCCTGCTGGTCGCACCGTACATGTCCGTGATGCGCGAAGTCCCGGCTCCGCCGGAACCCAAGGAACGATTCCAGGTACGCGTCATCGACGACACCATGCCCCTCGTGGAGATGGATCCCGCCCCCACCGAGGGGCAAGTCACCGCCCTACGCCCGGGTGAAGTAGAAGACCTCCTGAACCGTGAAATGGAAGAGCTTTCAACACCGGAATCGCTGCTCGAAGAATCCGTCGACGTAGCCAATATCGAGGACCGTCTTGCCAACGAAAACCTCGAACGCGAACACGATCTTCAGCCCGACGAGGACAACCTGAAGATGGTGGACGCCCGCATTATCGAGATCTCGTCGGATGTCGCGCGCGAGGACATCCAGATCGCGCGCCGCCATGTTGCGCCGAGTTCGGACCGCATCCTGAACGAAAACGAGTTCCCCGTGCTCCGGGGCGGGTCGAGCGATGTCCCCGAGGAAGCGCTTCTCATCGATCCCATGCCGGTGCGCCGCGTGAAAGCCGTTTCGGGCGGTGGCGCCGAGGCCATGCCCGAACAGAACGAGGGAACGCCCGGCGGCACGTCTGAAGAAACGGAAGAGCCGGACCTCGGTCTACCCGAATTGCCCCCAGAAAGCTTGGTCGCTCGCCGTCAGGTACAGGAAGACATCCGCAAGGACAGTCCCTACCAGTTCATCGACGACCTGGTAGACATTGAACTTGAAACCTTCATGCCCCCCGACGACAAGCAGGGTTATTTCCGTCTGAGCATCGTGCCCAAGAAGGGCAAGGACATCCCGGCGTTGCCCAAAGACGTGACCTTCATCATGGATGCGTCGAGCAGCATCCTCCAACGGAAATTGGACCGTACGGCAAACGCCGTGCGCGAAATGGTAACCGACCTCCGTCCCGAAGACCGCTTCAACGTGGTCGTGTTCCGGGATAGTCCAACGCGATTCCAGCCGGGCCTCGTGGCCGCGACACCCGATAACAAGACAGCTGCGACACAGTTTTTGAAAGGCCTGGAGTCCCGTGGTGAGACCGACGTATACACCGCCATTCGCCCCGTGGTCCTGTCAGACCAGCGGGAAGGCGTTCCCAACATCGTGATGGTGATGACGGACGGACGACCGACAACCGGTATTCGCGACGCCCGCACCATCATCAACACCCTCACCGAAGAAAACGACCTTCGCAAGAGCATCTTCGCCTTTGGCGGCGGCCGGACCGTGAACCGCTACATGCTCGATCTCTTGGCCTACCGCAACAAGGGCGAATCCTTCTTCTCGCCGAAGCTGGACGAAATCGACGCGGAACTCCCCGACTTCTTCTCAAAGCTGGCGGACCCCATTCTCGTCGACTGCATGGCCGAGTACGGCCGCCTCGACCGCGACAACGTGTTCCCCAAGGAAATCCCCGATTTCTACAAGGGCCAGGCCGTCACCGTCTACGGACGGTTCGATCCCGAGTCCAACGAGGAATTCGCCATGCGCCTCCGGGGCGTCGCGGTAAAGGCACCGAAAGAGGTCGTGTTCAAGGCCGGCTTCAAGGGCGCGAACACGGGCAACGCCCAGATCGCGCGGGACTGGGCATTCCGCCGCATCTACTCCATCATCGGCGAAATGTGCCGGGTCGGCGAGACACCGGAACTTCTGGCTGAGTTGCGCGCACTCAGCCAGAAGTACGACATCAAGACCAGCTACGACGACTAGAATCGGGGACTGTACCAAGCGAGTCCACCGTAGGCGCACGAGACGGGGCGGTCTCCGGTTCCGACAACGAGACGGGACTGCGAAGCCGTTGAGAAGAGTCATGCACCCTCAAGAACAGAAGCGACAAACGGGGACTGCCAAGC
>JAAEQP010000271.1 GCA_024231375.1 bacterium
GATCTCGCGCGACTATCGCCGTGACTTCAAAGTGCCGAAGCTGTCGTAAGCGCGTACAACCCGGCTCGGAGTTTGCATTTTCCGCCCCCGATGCGAAATCATATTCCCGTCCGTATCGGATCGCCGCGCGTAGCGGTGAGAAACCATGACAGGTCCGAGCCTGCGCGACGCAGTCCCGTCCCGTCTGAGCCAAGCTACAAAGGAGACTGGAAACCATGAACGTGAACCGCAGGAAATTCCTTGGATCGTCAGCCGCGGCCGTCATCGCAGCAGGCACCATGGCGAAGGGCAAGGTGTTCGGCGCCAACGATCGGATTCAGGTGGCCGTCATCGGCATCAACGGTCAGGGCGGCTCACACCTTAGCCGGTATCTCAAGAACGAAGGCTCCCAGGTGATCGCACTGTGCGACCCGGATCAGCGGGTGCTTGGCGGCCGCGCCAAGCAGGTGAAGTCGCAGCAGGGGGACGACCCGAAGCTCTACACGGACGTGCGCGACCTGCTGAAGAACGACGATCTCGATGCCGTGAGCATCGCGACGCCGAACCATTGGCATTCGCTGGCCGCCATTTGGGCATGTCAGGCCAAGAAGGACGTGTACGTTGAGAAGCCCTTGTCCCACACGTTCTGGGAAGGCAAACAGCTCGTCGCAGCGGCGAAGAAGTACGACTGCGTCGTTCAGCACGGCACCCAGTCGCGTTCGGACGCCGACATCGTCCGCGCCATGAAGTTGATCCACGACGGGTTCATCGGCGACGTGGTCATGTCGCGCGGCGTGGTCTACAAGAACGGAAACCGCCATGACATCGGTCACGGCGAAGAGATGGATCCGCCGGCGTCTCTCGACTGGGACGTTTGGCTGGGCCCGGCGCCCGTACGACCCTACCGCGACTACCCGGACAAGAAGGGATCGAGAGGCATCTACGTCCATTACAACTGGCACTGGTTCTGGGACTTCGGAAACGGCGAAACCGGTAACCAAGGTGTTCACGAGATGGACGTGGCATGCTGGGGCATGAACAAAGGGCTTCCCAGCAAGGTGTTCAGCGCGGGTGGCCGTTACGGTTGGGACGACATCGCCGAGACGCCGAATACCCAGGCGTCCACCTTCACGTATCCCGACGGGACCATGTTGGAGTTCGAGGTCCGCAACCTGGGTTCGTACCAGGAGGCGGGCGCAGGGGACTGCACGAACAGCGTGTTCGGCACCAAAGGATACTGGGTGCGGACCAAGGGGTTCTTCGGCTACGACAAGAAGCCTATCGAAGTTACGGAACCGATGGGGCCGAACAACGACCACATCGCCAATTTCTTGCAGGCCGTGCGGACCCGCAAGCCGGAAGACAACTACGCGTCGGCCTCAGTGGGTCATGACTCGTGCGCGCACATCCACTTGGCCAACATCGCCTACAAGCTGGGCCATTCGCTTGAGTTCGATCCGGATACCGATACCTTCGTGGGTACGGGCGCGACCGACGCCAACAAGATGCTGAAACGCGACTATCGTGAACCGTTTGTGGTGCCCGAGATCGCGTAACCGAAGACTCGATTCGTTGTCACGTGCCGGGGAGGTGGCCTAAGGGCCGCTTCCCCGGTCTTTGTTTGAAACCGCTGCCGTCGGTAGAGGGCGGCCATCGTGGGCAGGTGTTGATATCTCGCTGGACGGCCGGTCAGCACTCGCCAACGGCAGACTCCACCTCTATGTCAATCCCGAGCGAAGTCGAGGGATCTCTTGTGGGTAGGCGCTCACCGATGAGAGATCCCTCGACTTCGCTCGGGATGACATGGTTGGGGTGTCTCGTGTGCAGTGCGCGGTTCACGGCGCTTCCGACTGCGTTCGAGGCAGGCAACGAGGGTGGGCGCCATGTTACATGCGAAAGGTTCCCTTTTCGGGGTGGTTTGAGGCATAATATGGTTGTATAGGGATTTCAGACAGTGAAGAATCAATTGAGACGACATAGCACCACGGAAACGCGGTTTACCCCCGGCCAGAAGTCGGTGGCCGTGCTTCTATTGTCTGTCTACGGCGCTATGTTCTTCATGTTCATGGTGCCGAGCCTTTGTCCGCACTTCCGGCGCGCCATGATTGCCAGAGCCTCGGCCGCGCAGGGATGCCGGAGCTGCACTGTCGCACCGGGCGAGACGCCCAAAGAGGCCGCACCTCCCACGCTACGC
>JAAEQP010000272.1 GCA_024231375.1 bacterium
AAAGATTCGCAGGGCTTGGTCTCACTGGTCGGTTCGTGCCGGACAGCGGACTACTGCAGCGAGTCGAGGTAGGCGTCCCAGGCCGCGTGGCGGTGGGCTCGGATGGCCGGTCGTACCGGGGCGGGGGCCACCGGACGGACGGCGGCCGGACGTGCGGGTCGCACGACGACCGGGCGGGCCACTCGGGCTCGGGTTCGCACACCGACGGCCACCGGGCCGACACGGACGAAAGCGGCATTGGCCGCCGAGCAGGCGAGAAGCGTAAGTCCGAGCGTCAGGGTCATGGTCAAGGCTTTCATCGTTCTAACTCCTGGTTTCGTATGGGTTTCGGACACGTGAGGTGAGCGAAGTTGCCCGGGGTGTTGGTTGTTTTGTGTCCTCTCACCCTCATGTACGACAAGCCGGGCCGGATCCTGCGCCGTAGAACGGAACTTGTTCCGTTTCTATCCCGGGGACGTTCAGTTCCCGTATCCGCAATCGCTTCTCTGTGCAGATCTATCCTTCAAACGGAACAAGTTCCCTTCTACGGGGAGCAGTCAAGGACATGCAATGCA
>JAAEQP010000273.1 GCA_024231375.1 bacterium
CTCGGAAAGTGGTTCGTCAGCTACAACCGCCAAGATCACATCATGCGCGTGCAGGACCCGCGGAAGTCCGACCGAATCCACAAGGTGTACATGTGCACCTACGACCAGGACAGGGCCATCGCAGAGGGCGGCGAGTACGACTTCATCCTGTGGGACGAACCGCCGCCCGAGGACCTCTACGAGGCCAACCAGATCCGCCTGGTGGACCGCGGTGGCTGGGAGGCGGCGGCGTTCACGCCAGCCGAGGACATGATCCGCTGGCCGGTGGAGTGGATTCACTTCCTGGCCTTCGACGGCGTGCCGAAGAACGGGATCGAGACGTTCGGGGGCTCCACGACGGAGAATATGGCGAACCTGGACCCCGAAGCGTTCGAGCGGACGTACGGCAAGATGAGCGACGCGGAGAAGGAGATCCGCCTGCACGGGAAGTTCAGCTTCCGCAGAGGGCTCATCTACAAGGACCCGCCCTTCGACCGCGACCTGCACGTGTGCGAGCCCTTCGACGTGATGGACAGGGTGCGGCGCGGTGTGGGCAGCATCCATCGCGGGCTCGACCACGGCATAGGCAACCCCACGGCAGTGTCGTGGTGGTACATCACGGGGCACGGCGAGGACACGAAGAACTACAAGTTCGCGGAGTACTTGGAGGCCGACAACGCCATCCACACGAACTGCAAGAACATCCTTCGGATGGAGAGCAGGATGGGACTGCCGCCCGGCGTGTTCCGTGCGGACCCGAGCATCTGGCACCGCGAGGAAGTCACCGGCAAGCAGAAGGCGGTGGAATACAAGAAGCACGGACTGAGGCTCGTGCCCGGCCCGAACGAGTTGGACCGCGGGCACAACGTCGTCCAGAACCTGATGCGAATCCCGCGCAACGCGGCGGGCGA
>JAAEQP010000274.1 GCA_024231375.1 bacterium
CGAGGAGGCCTCATGCTGTTGGAGTAACTGTTGCGATGCATCGTCAAGGGCGCCCGAGTGGAAAACGATCAACTCGTAGGCGTCGGCCGCCCAGTTGTCCATGGCGTACTGGAACACGGGGATGCTGCAAGCCACAGCAGATGCTGCAAACAGGCAGCAAGTCACCACGCTGAAAGAGAATAAGCGCCGATGCAATCTCATGCTCAGACTTTCTTCTTGTTGACGATGTTTGTGTTACTCAATACAAACGCCTGTGGGGCTTGGTTTGATTCCATGGTCCGCGCTTTCGGATCTGAGGCGAAGAACCGTTCAATGGTCGCGCTCTTCGCCCGCGAAGCCCATGGTGAACTGGAACGCGTACAGTTCGGCGTCCTTCATCTCGACCTGCAACCGCGTCGGCTTCATAGCGCGGCTTGTCACATCTCCGCCCGTCTTCCATCGCACCAAGGCGTTCACGTGATCGCCGGCAATGGGCACGCAGTCTTCAAGGGAGCGTCCTTCGACGGCGTTGCCTTGTTCGTCCAGCAACCCGACGCGAAGGCTTCCGCCGTCACGCACGGCAACGTTCAGTTTCAGGATATTGCCGGTGAAGCTCAGGGGCGGCGTGACGAATCGCCCGCCTTCCGGCCCGGCTTCGGCGGAGACGTATCCGTCCAGGCGCGTGATGACGCGGCTGTAGAAGCGGTTCTTCGGGTTCTTGGACGCGTCTTCATCGTGGCGGAGGGGTGAGCCGCCGTAATACTGCCACAACTCATCGCCCACGCGCAGGATGCCCTGCCCCATGTAGAGGGAGCCGCTGTCGAAGGCGCCGGGTGCTCCGAGGGGAATGAAGGCCGCGTCCCGTTCGGGCCATGTCCAGTTCACACCGTCGCGGCTGACCGCGAGACGGATGTCGAGGGTCTGTGGCTTGTGTTGGAACAGGCTGGCGAACATGAAGTACGCGTTGGCGGCGTGGGGATATTTCAGCGCGGCCGGGTTATAGAGGTCGCTGTCATCCGGGTC
>JAAEQP010000275.1 GCA_024231375.1 bacterium
GCCTACGCGCTGACCGTCCACAAGGCCCAGGGCCTGACGCTGGACGTTGTCAACGTCGACGGGTCCCATGTTAACTTTGTGCCGGGCCATGTCTACGTGGCGCTGTCGCGAGCGCGTACGCTGGACGGGGTGCGTCTGAGGAACGCCCAGGGCTTCGACGCCTTCTACGACCCGAACGTGCTACTCTACTACCAGCGTGCCGAGCCGTTCTGCGAACCCGACCGTTCGTTTCCGTGATCTAGAACAAGGCCCGACTACTTCTTGGTCGTATGCGACTTCAGGATGCTTGTACCCGTGTAGCTGTTGGCGGCGCCGAAGTTCGTGACCGTGACGTCCTTGACGAGATTCCTGGTTTTGGGGTGGTACCAGAAGTTCGTCTTGGTCTTGACGGGGTCGCCCATGGGGTTATCCATGGTGGAGATGATCTGGATGTGTTGACAGTTCTCGAACGTTCCGGCCGGCACGGTGAGGGTCTCGTCTTTGAGACGCTTGGCCTGATACTCGATCGCCATGACGAACCCGCCCATGTCCATCTGTGACTTGACGGTCTTCTCTTGGCCAACCTTCAACTCCCATATCGCCGGGACGGGCGGGGTCAGGAGAAGGGTCGCTATGCCCTGGACATCGATCTTGTGGATCAGGTTCTTCGCGTCGACATACGAGGTGCTTGGGTTGACATCCGTCGTTCCCCATTGGTTCTTCAAGAGGTAGCGTTTCTTCTCGCCCTGGCCCTCAATGGCGGTTACTTCCGTGGTCCGGTCGCCCTCGACCTTGGCGGATGCGTCGCTGAAGGGCCGGGGGCCCTCGTGTTTGTAGGTCCACTTTTCGCCAACCTGCCAGTCCTCCGCGTAAAC
>JAAEQP010000276.1 GCA_024231375.1 bacterium
CCAGCGGCGCGAACATCCACAGCGGGGTCGCGTACAAGGGTACGATCGTGTTGGGGACGGTCTATCAGGATGTCCATTCCATTGGGAAGGATCTGGCCAAGACGTTGTTCGAGAACTACGGCTATCGAACCATCGACCTCGGCGTGATGGTTCCGCTCGAGGGATTCATCGACGCCGCGAAGGAGTACGATGCCGATGCCGTCGGCATGTCGGCGCTACTGGTGCAGACGTCGAATCACATGATCACCGTCTCGAACATGATGCTGGAGCAGGGCCTGGAAGACACACCGGTCCTGATCGGAGGCGCCCCGGTAAACGACCGGCATGCAGCGTATGTGGCGATGGCGGGGGGCGACGACACCTCCGAGATCCGGTCGAATGTATTCTACTGCGCGACGGCCATGGACGGTGTGAATGTCATGAACGCGCTGAGGTCCGGCGAGGATCCAACACCGCTCCTGGAGAAGAACCGCCGGAAACTCTTGCGCAACCTGGAGCGTGCGGAAGCGAAGACGCGAGAAAGGGAGGAGCAGTTGTCCTCACTGCCCCGACGGGTCATCACCTTCGAAGGGCAGAAGGCGCCCGAAGCGCCGTGGGCGTGCGGCAACAAGGTAAGCGTGCCGTTGAACGATTTCGCTGCCAGCATTGACCTGAAGACGCTGTTCGCGTTGAATTGGAAATTCGGCGGAACGGCAGCGCGTGAGAAGCGTGGCGAAACGGCGGACAAGCTGCACGCCCTCTTCGAGGAATGGATCGAGAAGGCCGACCGAGAGGGGTGGATACAGCCGCAAGGCGTGTGGGGCCTCTATCCGTGCCGGTCGGACGACGATGAAGTCGTCGTCTACGACCCGGAAGACCTTGAGCGCGAGTTGTGCCGCTTCGACTTCACCGTTGTGGTCGGCGGGGAGCGGAAGGACACCGTGTGCGCGGCGCAGTACTTCCGCCCGAAGGAATCCGGCGTGGTGGACGCGCTGGGGGTCCAAATCGCCACGGCAGGCGCGCAAGTGGACGCGCAGCTCATGGCCTTCAAAGAGCAAGGCGACTCGGAATCGTCGCTGTATCTGCAGGGGTTGTCCGATCGGGTGGCCGAGGACATGGCCGACGTGCTGCACGCCAAGCTGCGCGAGGCCATGGGGCTTGCAGGCTCGGACACCGGCGCTCGCTGGTCGCCCGGCTACCCAGCCATGACGAACACGGACAACAATCGCCGCATTCTGTCGTTGCTTGATGGCACGAGCACCGTTGGCGTGCACATCACCGACGCCGGCGAGTTCTCCCCCACCGGCACCACCGCCGCGGTGGTCTGCTTCCACCCCGACGCACGGTATACGTAGGGTGCATCTCGACGCGCCAGCCTGTTTGGAGTGCTGTAGCCGTGCTACAGCTTTGTCCCGTCGAGGAGCCATGCTCCTCGACGGCCCCACCCCGGAGATTCCGTTCCTCCGGATGGCACTCACCGTGCCCATAGCGTCTTGCGGGCGTTTCTCGCGCA
>JAAEQP010000277.1 GCA_024231375.1 bacterium
AGGCTGCGGGCCCCGGCCGGCCGAGCCGGCAGAAAGCCGTGGCCTGACGCTGGCCCAGAGCGGCGGCTCGGACTACGTCATCGTGGTGGCCGACGACGCCTCCCCCTCCACCCGCTACGGCGCGGAGGAGTTACAGGGCTTCCTCAAGGAGATGACGGGCGCGGAACTCCCCATCCGGAACGATCAGCAGCCCCTGGGCGCCCACGAGATCATCCTGGGCGACAACGCCCACCTCGCACAAACGGACCCCACCGTCGACTTCGCCGCGTTGGGCGATGAAGGCTACGTCATCCGCACGGTGGGTCCTCACCTCGTCATCGCCGGCGGCGCACTGCGCGGCAACCTCTATGGCGTGTACGGCCTCCTCGAGGATCATCTGGGCTGCCGGTGGTTCACGCCGGACGTCAGCCGCATTCCCAAGCACGACAAACTCGTGCTCCCGCCCCTCGACGACGTCCAGGTCCCTGTGCTCGAGTATCGCGAACCCTTCACGAAAGACTGCTTCGACGGCGACTGGTGCGCGCGCAACCGCGTCAACAGCAGCACGGGAGAACTCGACGAAAAGCACGGCGGCAAGGTGCGGTTCGGCGCCGGCCTCTTCGTGCACACCTTCGACCGCCTCGTCCCTCCTGGCACGTACTTCGACGACCATCCCGAGTACTTCGCCCTGGTGGACGGCGTCCGCGTCCGCGAACGCACCCAGCTTTGCTGCACCAACGAAGACGTCGTCCGGATCTGCATCGACCAGATGCGCACGCACATGCGCAACGACCCCGAGGCCTTTGTCTACTCCGTGTCCCAGAACGACTGGGACAATCACTGTGAATGCCCGAAATGCCAGGCCCTGGCCGAGGCCGAGGACAGCCAAATGGCGCCGGTGCTCCAACTCGTCAACCGCGTGGCCGAGGCCCTCGAACCCGAATTCCCCGGCAAGGCCATCGAAACCCTCGCCTACCAGTGGACGCGCAAGGCGCCCAAGACCATGCGGCCGCGTCCCAATGTCATCATCCGACTGTGCAGTATCGAATGCTGTTTCATGCATCCCCTGGCCACATGCCCGTCCGAAGAAAACCGCGCCTTCGCCGACGACACCCGCGCGTGGGCCAAAGTGGCCGACCGGCTCTGGGTGTGGGACTACGTCACCAGCTTCCGCCATTACCTCTGCCCGTTCCCGAACCTGCGCGTTCGCGACGACAACATCCGGTTTTTCATCGAGAACAACGTGCGCGGCATCTTCGAGCAGGACGTCTACAATACGTTCAACGGCGAGTTGTCGCCCCTCAGCGGCTACCTCAACGCCAAGCTTCTGTGGAATCAGGACTACGACGAGGACCAGGCCATCGACGAGTTCCTCGAAGCCGTGTACAAGGAGGCCGCCAGACCCATTCGCACGTACATCGACCTGCTCCACGACGAAGCGGCCCCGGAAGACCACCACGTGGACATCTGGATCGGGCCCAACGAGGCCCCCTACCTCACGGAAGAGATTCTGGCAAGGGCCGACGTCCTCTGGGACCAGGCCGAGAACGCCGTCGCCGACGATGCCGACACCCTCTTCCGCGTCCGCACCGCCCGCCTGAGCATCGACTACGCCATCCTCCATCGCAACAGCGGATTCCAACTCGACAGCTGCGACATCGACCACCCCGCCTTCACCATCACCCCCAAGCCTGACCCCGGCAAACGCGTCCGCCGGTTCTTCGAGACGGCCGAGCGCGCCAACGTGACCCGCATGGACGAGAACCGCGTGTCCATGGCTCAGTACAAGGCCCAGTTTGAGAATCTCGCCATCAAAGAACCGCGCACCCTGGTGCCGCTCGAGCCGGTTCAGGCCGAGGTGAAGCCGGGGCTGCGCCGCGAACACTATGATGGCGCGCCTGGCGACGTCCTCCCCGATTTCGCCACCCTGACCCCGTCGCGTACGGACACCGTCAACGAGATCGCCGTCGATCCCAACATCCGCGACCTCGAATTCAGCCTGCACTACTCGGGTTACTTCAAGGCCCCCAGCGACGGTGTCTACTGCTTCTACCTCACCTCCAACGACGGAAGCCGCATGTCCCTCGGTGCGAACG
>JAAEQP010000278.1 GCA_024231375.1 bacterium
AGTACCGCAAGGTCTACCTCGAACTGGCCCTGGACCACGGATATGCCATGAACGGCATGACCCAACCAAAGTGTCTTCCGGGGCCGGATTCCTTCGGCCTCCAGACCGACGACAACATGGCGTTCATGAACTACTATCACCTGATTCGCTACGAGACCGACCCGAAGCTGCTCAGCATGTTCCAGCGCGCACTCTACACCCACTGGCAATACGAGAGACGCGAGCGCAATCCATTCGCCAACTTCGTCTATGCCGCCTGTTGCTTGGGAGAGATCCACCGCGACCAATGGGGCGAGAGGGACCTCTCACCGCCCGGGCAGTGCTTCGCCGACAGCGTGGACACACTGAAGCGCTTCCCGCTCGATCTCATCGACTGGCCCATGTCCAACGCCCACCGGATTGACCTGGTGCCGTTTCGGGACGGCTTCGGTCGCCCAACCGGCAAAGGAGGACGGAGCGACGGAAAAGTCTTCCCCATTGACGAACGTCACTACGTCTACTGGGGCCTGGATCCGTGGGCACTCATGTACACCGGCAACGGCACGCGCCTTCGCGAAGGCGTTCCTTACCTGCTCGCCTACTACATGGGCCGTGCGCACGGGTTTATTGCAGAGTAGCTCATTTGTGGCATGGTTGAGTTGAGTAGACTCGAGGGTGTGCGCGGTTACAGCCGCTTCAGGAATCGATGGTGGGCGTCCTTGCTGTACCCGAGCGCTTCATAGAACCGGTGTGCGTTCGTTCTCGAGTCGCTGCTCGTGATTTCCATACGCGTGCAACCGAGAGCTCTTCCCTGGGCCTGTGTCCTTTGGGTCCTTGGCGTCCCTTCAACTCCCTCGCCGATACACCTTCACCGCCACCGTCTTCTTCTCTGCAATTGCCTCGCACGCAGCAAGGGTGGCGGCCGTCGAGTTGGCGCCATCGAAGAAGTCGCACCGGGGCGGGCGGTCATCGTGAATCGCCGTGAGCCAGTCCCCGACCTCCGGTTCATACGGATGCCCCTCAACTTCGTCGCATTGGATCGGATGAAGCTTCGGATGCACATCCTCATCGTCCCGCGCCAACGCAACCGTATCGCGCTCGATGGTTCCGCACGTTCCGTAGATGCGCAGGTTGTAGCAGGGCGCCATCTCCATGCGCGGCGCATAGATGGCGGCCACCTTCGCGATGGTGTCGTTGTCGAACCGGAACAACGCCACCTGG
>JAAEQP010000279.1 GCA_024231375.1 bacterium
ACAACTCCTACCTCGAAGAACTCATCATGCAGGTCTAGCTTCTAGTGCGATTGCCCTGTTCCAAGGAACGTGCGCGCCTGTTTGGGGATTGTATATAATCAAACAATGCTGGAAACTGCTCACAATATCCCCCCGGAGATCCGCGAACGACACGCGGGGCTTTCGGCTGAGATCGAGCGCCACAACCGGCTCTACTACGACGAAGCCAAGCCCGAGATTACCGACATCGAATTCCAGGGACTCATGAATGAGTTGGAAGCCCTGGAGACCGAGTTCCCGGCCCTCGCCACCACCGATTCGCCCACCCAGCATGTGGGTGGGGCACCCACCGAAGGGTTCGCCACGGTCCGGCACGAGGTGCCCATGTTGTCCATGGACAACACATACAACGCCGATGAGCTCCGCGCCTTCGACGAACGCGTGCGCAAAGGCCTGCCCGAGGGCGAATCGCCCCGGTATGTGGTCGAACTGAAGATCGATGGCGTCGCCATGTCGCTCCGCTACGAGAACGGAAACTATGCCCGCGCGGCCACCCGCGGCGACGGCACGTTCGGCGACGAGGTCACGGCAAACGTGCGCACCATCCCTTCTATCCCCGATCGCTTGAAAGGCGAAGCCCCCGCGCTCATGGAGGTACGCGGCGAAGTGTACATGCGCAATGAGGAACTCGAACGCATCAACCGGCTCCGCGAGAAAGCGGGCGAACCGCTCTTGGCCAACCCGCGCAACACCACCGCGGGCACCCTGAAACTCCTCGACCCGAACGCCGTCGCCAAACGGCGTCTCGAAATGGCCTGCTACGACATCGTCATAATCGACGGAAAGGCCGCGGAAACGCATTTCGCCTCCTTGGAGCAGATGAAGGTCTTTGGACTGCCCGCCAACCCCTTCTTCAAGCAATGCGACTCGATTGACGACGTGTTGACCCTGTGCGACGAATGGAACGAGAAACGCTCCGGTCTCGGGTTCGAGATCGATGGCCTCGTCATCAAGGTCGATTCCGCCGCGCACCGGCAGCGGCTGGGCGCAACATCCAAATCCCCGCGCTGGGCCATCGCCTACAAGTTCCCCGCCGAGGTCGCCGAATCCCGTCTCGAAACCATCACCGTTCAAGTGGGCAAGGCCGGCATTCTCACGCCCGTCGCAAACCTTGAAGCCGTGCGCCTCGCTGGTACCACGGTGAAACGCGCCAGCCTGTACAACTTCGAAGACTTGCAGCGCAAGGATCTGCGCGAAGGCGACACGGTCCGCGTGCAGAAGGCCGGCGAGATCATCCCGCAGGTGCTGGAGGTGGTGCCGGAGAAACGGCTGGCCGATGCCGCCGCCTTCCCCATTCCCGAATCCTGCCCTGTGTGTCAGAGCCACGTCCGCAAGGACCCGGAGGGCGTCTACCTTCGCTGTCTCAACCCGGCATGCCCGGCGCAGATCATGGGCCGGCTCCGCCACTTCGCCGGACGAAGCGCCATGGATGTCGAAGGTTTGGGCGACATGCTGGTCGAGCAACTTGTCGAGAAGGGGCTTGTGAAGGGACTCGCCGACATCTACGACCTGGATGCCGCAACCCTGGCCGAACTCGACCGCATGGGCGAGAAATCGGCCGCCAATCTGATCGAAGCGATTCGCAAGAGTACGGAACAGCCGCTGAGCCGCGTACTGAACGGCCTCGGGATTCTGCACGTCGGCGCTCATACCGCCGAAGTGTTGGCGTCCCATTTCGGAACGATTGAAGCCCTGGCAGCGGCATCCGTCGAAGACCTGTGCGACGTGCATGAAGTCGGTGAAACCGTGGCCGAAAGCGTGCGCGCGTTTCTCGACACCGAAGAGAATCAGGCCCTCATCGAACGCCTTCGTGCCCACGGCCTCTCCCTGCGCGAAGACGCAGCCGAGTCCGAGGGGGAGCGGCCCTTTGAAGGCAAGACCTTCGTCGTGACCGGCACCCTGACGAGCTTCACGCGCGACGGCATCCACGACCGCATCAAACGCCTGGGCGGGCGCGCCAGTTCCAGCGTCAGCAAGAAGACCGATTATCTTGTGGCAGGCGAAAATGCCGGGTCCAAATTGAATAAAGCACGGAAATTGGACGTCACTGTTCTTACGGAAGAAGAATTCGATCAACTGGCCAGTGGGTCTTCATGAGCGAACGACGCATCACAGCGCCGCCGGTCCTCAATCAGCAAAGCGGACACGAAATGTGCTCCGAGGCGAGGTCCGTCGATCTTGCGGCCGACGACATCCTCGTCGTCGACTTCTCGCGCACGGAGGCCATGGACTCCGGCGGCGCGGCATGGCTGCTGGAAGCCGCCGAGGCTGCCCGCAAGAAGGGCGCTGCCGTCGAATGCCGCGGGGCGCAGGGCGACGTGTCCGCCTTCTTGAGCCTGGTGCGGCCAAGTCTGGACGTCGAACAAGGCAAAGCGCGCCGCGACGCCGGCCCCCTTGAGAAACTCGGTGACGTTACCCTGCGGTTCCTCGGTGAAGCGCGCCAAATGCTCGATCTCCTCGCCGACGCCGTCTATTGGACCGTCCTGGCCCCCTTTGAAGGCCGGGGATTCCGGTGGGGATTGTTCCTCGACGAATTGTACGAGATGGGCGTCCGCGCCGTTCAGATCAACAGCCTCATGTGCTTCCTGCTCGGCCTTACCATCGCCATGTTGTCCGCCGCCCAGTTGCGGCCCCTCGGCCTCGACATCTATACCGCCGACATGCTCATCATCGGCTTCTCGCGCGAACTCGCCGTTATCATGACCGCCGTCGTCGTGTCGGCCCGCACCGGGGCCGCCATTGCCGCCGAACTGGCCACCATGAAAGTGCAGGAAGAAATCGACGCCCTCCGCGGCATGGGCCTCAGCGTGCCCCAGTTCCTCTATGCGCCGAAACTGCTCGCCATGATTGTCGTCATGCCCTGCCTCACCATTATCGGCCTGCTGGCCGGCATCGCGGGCGGCGCAGTGTGGGGCACCGTTGTTCTCGGATACAAACTGCAGCTCTGGCTGGATCACACCCTGGTCTCCGCGGCCTACGGCGATCTGTTCCAGGGCCTCATGAAGAGCTTCTTCTTCGCCAACGTCATCGTTCTCGTCGGCTGTCACAACGGCATGCGCGTCAAGGGCGGTTCGCGCGGGGTCGGTCTCATGACCACCCGCGCCGTCGTGATGGACATCTTCTTTCTGATCGTGATCGATATGATGTTCGCCGCTCTCTTCTATTACATACTGGAATAGGCATGACGGACTCGACACAACCGACCGTGGAAGTACGGAACTTGGTCACCCACTATGGCGAGACCAAGGTCCTCGACGATGTGTCGCTCGAGGTCCGCCAAGGCGAGATCTTCCTGATCATTGGCGGCAGCGGCTGCGGAAAAACCACGCTCCTCAAACATATGACCGGCCTGTTGAAACCGACGTCCGGCACCATCCTCTACAGCGGCAACGACATCACCGCGCTCGACGAAGACGCTCTGGCCCGCGTACAACGCGGGGTGGGCATCGCCTTCCAGGCCGGCGCCCTGTTCAACTCCATGACCGTTGGCGAGAATGTGGCGCTCCCCCTGCGCGAATACGGCCACGTGGACAGCCGCCTCATACCCGCGCTGGTACGGCTAAAGCTGGGGCTCGTCGGACTGACCGAGGCCGAGCACCTCATGCCCGACGAACTCTCCGGCGGTATGCGCAAACGCGCCGGCCTGGCCCGCGCCATCGCAACCGACCCGCCCGTGGTGTATTTCGACGAACCCTCGGCGGGACTCGACCCCATTATGGCGTCCGGGTTGGACGACCTGATCCTGGATCTCAGACGAATTCTTGGCATCACCTTCGTGATTGTCACGCATGAACTCGATTCCATCCGGAAGATCGCCGACCAGATCCTCATGCTCGACCGGGGCAAGGCCGTGTTCCTGGGCTCCCTGGACGATGCGGAATCGACGGAGGAGCCCCGCTTGCGGCAGTTCTTCGAACGGCGGGCCGACGAGTTCATCGCACAACGCAACATTGAGGAGACCTGACAACCGTGGCCACCAGAAAACAGAAGATCAAGGTGGGCGTCTTCCTGATCGTCAACGTGGCCCTGCTCGCAGTGGGCCTCACGCTGATCTCGGGATACCGCGGCAGCAACCGCGAGCAGTACACCGTCATCTTCAAAGGGTCGGTCCTCGGCCTCTACGAAGGCGGGCTGGTCCATTACCAGGGCGTGGAGAACGGCCGCGTCAAGAGCGTCACCGTCGGCACCGACAATCAGGCCCACGTGATCGTCTCCATCGATCCGAAGAAGGTGACTCTCAGGGAAGGCGTCATAGCGAAACTCGAGATCTACTCGCTGGCCACGGGCGTCATGTGTGTCGCCTTGTATGAAGGCGATCCGGACGGGCCGCCGATGGACCCCGAAGTGCCCATCATCGCCGAACCCTCCCTCGTCGAATCCATTAGCACCGAGATGGGCAACCTCATTCCCGGCGCAACCAAAACCATCGAAGATCTTCAGGAAGCCGTCGCGTCGCTCAAGGACCAATTCAACGCCCTGGAAGAGGGTCAACTCGCCGAAACTCTTCGGAAAATCGATGAGATCGCCGCCAACGTCAACAAAGGGTTGGAGGGGATGGAGGAAGGCCAGATCACAGAGATCGTGGCCGATGTGAAGGACGTCGTGGCAAAGCTGAACAGCAGTCTCGAGGGCCTTGAAGAGGGCGGGATTGCGCAGGTCGTGGCAGACATCGAGGGGACGGTTGGTCAGCTCAGCGGTTCCCTCGAAGGACTTGAGGAAGGCGAGCTGGCGGCAACGCTCACCGACATGGGCGATATCGTCGAGCAGATCAAGACCGGGCTGGAAGGCCTTGAGGAGAGCGACCTGACCAAACTCGTCGACCAGGCCAACGCGTTTCTCGATTCCACGTCGACCACGGTTGAAGATACAGGGCGCTCCCTGTCTCACAGCGTCGACAATCTTCAGCACGGCCTCAACGACGTTTTTCGGAAGCTCGACGAGACGCTGGAAGCCATCCGCGGCCTCGCCGAGTACCTGCAGCAAGATCCTTCCTCGCTCGTGCGGGGTCCCGGCAAGAAACAGGGAGATAATTGATGCGCTACCTACCCTTGGCTCTCATCGTGTTGGCGGCGGGCTGTCTCTCGCAGCCCACGTACGTGCCCACCACGCGCTACACCCTTGCCCCCGAAATCCCTGCGATCGCGGCCGACGCCACGCCCAGAGTGCTTGCCATCCGTCCGCTGCTCCCGGCGCGTCCCTACAGCAAACCGGGCATCTCGTTCCTCGAAGCCGACCATGTGCTCGGGGCCTACGACCACGCTGAGTGGGCCGAACTGCCCGCCGCAAGCGTCACGCGTGCCTTGGCCGACGCCCTCATCGCTTCGGGTCGATTCCAGGACGTGGGCGACGCCCTCAACGTGACCAGCCCCGACCTCATTCTCACGGGACAACTCCGCAGGTTCGACGAAGTCCGCACCGCCGAACCAAGGACCGCCGTATGCGAAATTCGCCTGGAACTCCGCGAAGCGCGTTCGGGAAAATGTGTCTGGGCCGACACCATCACCGCCTCCGTGGCTCTGGACGGCCAGAATCTACCCGCGCTGGCCGCCGCCATGAGCAAAGCCGTCAGCACCGTCGTGTCCGAAGCCGCCACCCATATCGCGGCGCAGTAGCGTCGCACCCTTTCTTACCCTCTCCCGACGGGAGAGGGCAGGGTGAGGGGTCTTGATCCAGGACTCTACCAAGCGAGCGCAGCGAGACGCGACCGTGGCGCCGTTGAAGAAGCCACATGCGCACAGGAGCTGAAGCGAAAAGGCGGGACTGACCCCAGCGAGCGCAGCGAGACGGGTCTGTCCCTGGCCTTTTCGCGGGCTTGACCCAAGGCCACTCTGTTCCCCATTCTTCCGCAGTGCGCATAGCCACGCGTCTTTCAAAGGGCAACGACCGGCGAGGAGGACACCCCATGCAACAGGACCCCCCCTGGCACAAGGACGACCGCTTCTGGACCGCCTGGCGCAAGTGGAGCTTCAACGAAGACATCGTCGCCGCCGCCGATGCAGAAGTGAATCAACTCCTCGATCTCGTCAAACCCGAGCCCGGCGCACGCGTCCTCGATCTCTGTTGCGGACCCGGACGTCACAGCCTCGAATTCGCCAAGCGTGGCTTTGCCGTCACGGGCGTTGACCGCACGGCGCACTACATTGAAGAGGCCAAGGCCGGCGCCTGCGAGGCAAACATCGACTGCGAGTTCCTGGTCGGCGACATGCTCGAGTTTGTGCGCCCCGGCGCATTCGATCTGGTGGTGAACCTGTTCACGGCCTTCGGCTATTTCGACGATCCCGCCGAGAACCTGCAGGTCCTCAAGAACGTCGCCACAAACCTCACCGAAGGTGGCACCTTGGTCATGGAACTCGTGGGCAAGGAACCCTTGGCGCGCAAGTTCCAGCCCCGCGATTGGAGTGAGCATGACGGCGTGATTCAGCTTCAAGAGCGCCGGATCGAGAAGGACTGGTCCTGGATTCAGAACCGCTGGATCTACATCGACGGACCCACCCGTCACGAGTTCCAGATAGGACACTGGATCTACTCCGCCCGCGAACTGCACACCATGCTGCGCGAATCGGGATTCGCCGAGTCGCACGCCTACGGAAGCCTGGATGGCACCCCCTACGACTTGGAAACCATTCGTCTTGTCATGGTGGCCCGGCGCTGACCCACGGTCGATAGGCATCGACCGGCATTGCACTCCCCCTGCCCATGGCCGTATGCTCCTGTGAAACGGAGGTGCAGACATGAAGCGAGCTTTGATTGCGTGTGCGGTGGCGTCGTCCTTGTTGGCGGGTGGATGCGCAACGGTAGAGGACAATGCCCTTCCCACGGGGTTCATCAACAAGACCATGGTCGTGAACGGCGAAGAACGCGAGTACGTCGTGTTCGTGCCGCGCGACTACGACCCCGGCAAGGAATGGCCCCTCGTGGTGTTTCTCCATGGCGCAGGCGAACGCGGCAGGGATGGATACAAGCAGTCCGCGGTGGGCCTGGGCCACGCAATCCGGTTCCGGTCTCACTGGTTTCCGTGTCTTGTGGTCATGCCCCAATGTCCGCCGGCCGGATGGTGGGCCGATGCGCCGCAGGATTGGGCGAAGGATCTGAAAGCCGCCACGGCCGATATCGACATCGCCATGGCCGATACCATGCGCGACTACAGCGTTGACACCGACCGCATCTACCTCACCGGCCTGTCTATGGGCGGTTTTGGGACGTGGGTGTACGGCGCGCAGCATACCGACATCTTCGCGGCCTTCATGCCCATCTGCGGTGGGGGCAACGTCGACGACGCCGCCGCGCTGAGCAAGGTGCCCATCTGGGCCTTTCACGGCGCCGACGACAGCGTAGTGCCCGCCGACCGCTCCCGCGAGATGGTCGAGGCCGTCAAGAAGGCAGGCGGCAACGTCCAGTACACCGAGTACCCCGGCGTGAACCACAACTCCTGGGACAAGGCCTACGCCGAAAGAAGCGCCATCAAATGGCTGCTCGACCAGCGAAAGAACTGAGCCGCGGGCGGCGTCGGCCGCAGCTAGTGGCGTGCGTCATTCTGCGAGGAACGGGCCCGAAAGCGCAGCAAAAAGGGGACTGACTCAAGCGAGCGAGTCTTCGAGCGAGACGTGTCTGTCCCCTTTCTTGCGAAGCGCCCTGGATACCGAGCCTCAATTGTGAAGCTCACCACCAGGGCGAGTCCGACTCTTCGTAGGGTGTGTCGAGGACGGCCCTTGGCCGCGCGGGCATACGCACCATCCCGCGGCCATCCTGAGCGTAGCCAGGTGCGCATATCCCTGAGTATGCGGCGGGGGATTGCCGTTTGATACGGCACTTGTGGTAAGCTCCCCTGCTTCTCAAGTTCGAACGGTTTCGGCGCGGAATATGATGCATCAGACAACACCCATAGACGAACCTCCCGGGGTCGGACGCCGCGAAGTCATGCGGATGGCGTGGCCCATCATCACGGGCTCCCTGTCGTACGCCTTCATGCAGTTCTTCGACCAGGTCATGGTGTCGAAATACAGCGACACGGCCTTGGCGGCTGTTCCCATCGCGGGCCTTGCGGTATTCACCCTATCAACCTTCATCCTGGGCGTCGTCGGATGCGTGAGCACCTTCGTATCCCAGAGTCTGGGCCGGGGCGAGAAGGAGAACTGCGCCAAGTATACGTGGCAGGGGATCTATGTCTCGCTTGTCACAGGCGTCGTGGCGCTGGTCTTGTGGCCACTGGCCGAGCCTTTGTTTGGACTGTTTCCCCACTCGCCCGAGGTACGCGAACTCGAAGTGACCTACTTCCAGATTCGCCTGTTCGGCTTCGTCTTCATCGCATGGCAGGCCGCGCTGTCCAGCTTCTTCCAGTCCGTCAATCGTCCCCGTGTTCCCATGTGGACAGCATTCTACGGCAATCTCCTCAACATCGTCCTCAACCTGCTGTTGATCTTCGGGTATTGTGGTTTCCCCCGACTGGGCGTCGCCGGGGCAGCGATCGCCACTGTCATCGCCCAGTTGGTTCAGACAGCCATGCTCCAGTGGGTGTTCATGAACGCCAAGACCCACGCCGAGTTCGGCACGCGGACCTCCATGGCCGTCGACAGGCAGAAGATCCGGGAGCTCATGCGCATTGGGTGGCCGGGCGGATTGTCTTTCTTCATGGACGTCGCCAACTGGAGCGTGTTCTCTATGGTGATCGTGGGCTATTTCGGCGATACCGCTCTCAAAGCCCACAATGCCGCCATTGCCTTCATGCACATGTCGTTCCTGCCCGCCGTGGGCCTGAACCAAGCCATAGCGCCCATCGTTGGACAATGGATTGGCCGAAACGACATTCCCCGCGCCAAGTCACGGACCTACACGGCCATGCGAATCGCCATCGTGTACATGGCCACCGTCGGAACGATCATGGCCATATTCGGCAAGCCGCTGATCCGGGCCTTCTTCACCACCGACCCGGAAGTCGTCGCCATGGGGCACACGCTGCTCATCCTGGCGGCCCTATTCCAGGCCTTCGACGGCGTGAACATCGTCATGTTCGGCGCCCTGCGCGGCGCGGGGGACACGCGCTGGATGCTCATGATGACGATTGTCTTCGGATACGGGTATTTCATACCCCTGTCGCTGTTGTTCGCGTTCGTGCTGAACCTGGGCGCGGTGGGCGCGTGGTATGGCGCGACGATCTTCATCGTCACCCTGAGCGGGGTGGTCTACTGGCGGTTCCAAGGCGAGCGATGGCGCAAGGTGAGAATATTCGCCAGCGACTATCAGGACAGCCAAGGGGACGAGACCCTCACGCCGCCTCCCCTGCCGGAGTCACCGGCGCAGCCGGAGTAGTCGCCTGCAACTCGCAGCGCGGACGTGCCGCGGGACCTATGACCCGGACCGGGGGTCGAAGAAGGTGTCGCCGTCCTCCTCCCGCTCTACCAGATCGACCACCGTATCCGCGTCGGGCGCCTTCAGGAGCGAGTCCCGGAGGGTGGCGTTGCTGAGGAGATGGGCGATCCCGGCAAGCGTGCGCACGTGGGCCTGGAACTTGTCCTTCGGCAGGACCAGCAGAATGATGATGTTCGTAGGCTGACCGTCGATGCTCTCGAAGGGGATTCCGTTGGGCGCGATGCCGATCGCCCCGACGATGTCGTCGATCCGGTCGCTGCTACCATGCGGCAAGGCGATCCCGTGCTCCATGCCCGTGCTCATCGACCGCTCGCGGTCGGTCACCGCTTCCACGATGTGGTCCCGCATAGACAAGGGGATCTCGTGGGCATCAACCAACACGTCCACCAATTCTTCAATCGCCTCGAACTTATCCTGCGCTTCCACGCGGGTCTTCACCAGTCCCGGACGGAGAATCTCACCCAACAGCATGACCGCCTAGCTCCTATCGAACGGCGACGCCGTCCGTTTCTTCGATTTCAACCGTTTCAGACGAAACACGTCTTCACGCTCCCGCTCGTCCAGCACCCGGCCGATCCGCCGGGCGTCGCCGCGCAGGCGCGGAAGCAGATGCTCCTCAAGCGCGTTGATCCGCCGGCTCACGTTGCGAATCTCCTCTCCAAGGATCTGGAGATTCGCCTCCACCGGCGCGCACAGAATCAACTGTTCCACCATCTCTTCGGCCGCCTCCGCGGCCTCCAACACATGCGACGACATGTCCAGGTTGCCTACACCGCGTTCAGCGGGTCCACGGACAACGCCTTCCACCCGCGCGTCGAACAATTCCAGGCCCCACACGGTCTCTTGGTCAATACGCGCATCGACCGGGCGGCGACCCGCTTCCGCCACGGATTGGACCTCCGCCGTCCCGCGCAAACCGCGGGCCAGCGACGTGGCCGCCCGCGCCTTCCGTCCGCGCCGGTGCAACTCTTCACGCAGCACCCGCAGCTCCCGTGCGCGCTTCAGCAACTCCTTCAGCAGTGCTTCCCGCTTGCCGGTGAGCAGTGTCACACCTTCCGACGCCAGCTTGATCTGGGACCGCCGCGCCAGCAGGTTCATGCGGGTAGGTGCTGTCGTATCAACACTCATCGCGCGATCCTTACACGAACGGGGACGCCACCCCGTCCTCCATGATCTTGCAGTAATACCGGTCGATGAGGTCCTTGTTGATGCGGGTCAACTCCTCTTTGGGTATATTCGCGAGGAGTTTCCATCCAAGATCCAGGGTTTCCTCGACGGTCCGGCGCCGTTGGCCCTGCCCGACCATCTCCTGCTCGAAAGCTTGGGAAAAACGCAGGTACTTCTGATCAAGGTCGCTGAGCGCGTCCTCACCGACAATCGCTACCAAGCGGCGGATGTCGCGGCCGTGAGCATAGCAGGCGTACAACTGGTTGGCAAGTTCGCGATGGTCGCCACGGGTCACGCCCTTGCCGATGCCGTTGTTCATCAGCCGGGAGAGACTGGGCAGCACATCCACTGGCGGAAACACGCCCTGCCGCTGCAGCGCGCGGCTCATCACGATCTGACCTTCCGTGATGTACCCCGTCAGGTCGGGCACGGGATGCGTGATGTCGTCGTCCGGCATGGAAATCATCGGAAGCTGAGTGACGCTACCCGTCTTGCCGCGGATACGTCCCGCCCGTTCGTAAATCGTCGACAGGTCCGTATACATGTAGCCGGGATATCCCCGCCGTCCCGGAATCTCCTCACGCGCGCTCGCCACCTGGCGCAAGGCCTCGCAGTAATTCGTCATATCCGTCAACACGACCAGCGTGTGGTACCCGTGCTCGAATGCCAGATACTCCGCCGCCGTCAACGCGCATCGCGGCGTGAACAACCGTTCGATGGCCGGGTCGCTGGCCCGATTCACGAAGGCCACCACCTGGGTGCCGCGGCCGCCTTCTTCAAACGACCTCAGGAAGAACGACGCCTCCCGTTCCGTCACGCCCATGGCGCCAAATACCACGATGAACTCTTCGCCCTCGGCCCGCGTGGTGGCGTTCTCCACCACGTACGCCGCCAACTCGTTCGCCGGCATGCCCGACCCGAAGAAGATCGGCAGTTTCTGCCCCCGAACCAGCGTGTTGAATCCGTCGATGCACGACAACCCCGTTTCGATAAAGGCGCTCGGCTTGTCGCGTCCCACCGGGTTGATGGCCGCGCCGGCAATGTCCCGTTCGTCTTCGGGAAGAATCGCGGGTAGTCCGTCGATGGGCTCGCCCACGCCATTGAAGCGCCGCCCGATCAGGTCCTTCGACACCCCTAACCGAGCTACGTCCGAACGGAGCGACACCGACGTATCCTTGGCGTCGATTCCGTGGGTCCCTTGAAGCACCTGAACCACCGCGTGGGTCGACGTGGATTCAAGAACCTGACCCCGGCGCATTTCGCCCGACGCCAATTTCACGTCCAGAATGGCGCCCGTCGGAAACCGCCCGCCGTGCCGAAGGAAGACCAGTGGACCCGACACATAGCCCACGTCCCAGTATTCGCGATGAAGAAGACTGCCCGTCGTTGCCTCTGTCCTGTCCGAACCCATGCTACCTCGTTCCCTTGCGGGGCGCGCCGCCCTTGCCCTTGTTCTTCAATGCGCCCAAGGCGCTCCGCATCTCCGCCACGGTCGCCTCGGCATGCGCGGAGAATCCCTCGCTGGCCACATCCCGCAACCGCGCCACGTTTTCCCGCACCGGCAGGTCCAGTATCTGTTGCAGCGGCACGTCCGCGCCGATCAACTCCTCCGCTTCGTTCCGGAATGTCATCAGAGCGGAAAGCAATCCGCCCGTCTTCTCGAGGGACGAATAGGCGTCGTTGTCCGAGAACGCGTTCTGCTGCAAGAAGACCTCGCGAACCATCCGCGCCACTTCAAGCACCAGCCGCTCCGCATCCTGCAGCGCGTCCGGTCCGACCAACTGCACCACTTCCTGCAGCTCGGCGTCGCGCTGCATCAGCGCCACGAGATCGTCCCGCCGCTCGCGCCAGCCGTCCGGCGCGTTCTCACCGAACCACTCGTCCAACTGCGTCACGTACAGCGAGTAGCTTCGGTTCCAGTTGACCGCCGGATAATGACGCCGGTAGGCAAGCGTCGCGTCCAGGGCCCACAACGCACCCGCTACGCGTAGCGACGTCTGGGTCACCGGCTCCGAGAAATCGCCGCCCGGTGGAGACACGGCCCCCACCAGCGTCAACGAACCGCGCCGCGCGTCGTCTCCTGCACACACCACGCGTCCGCTACGTTCGTAGAACTCCGAGATCCGCGCTGCCAGATGCGTGGGATACCCTTCCTCGCCCGGCATCTCTTCCAGGCGCGAGGCGATCTCGCGCAACGCCTCGGCCCACCGCGACGTGCTGTCCGCCATCACCGCCACGCTGTAACCCTGGTCCCGGTAATACTCGGCAACCGTCACGCCCGTGTATACCGACGCGTCCCGTGCCGCCACCGGCATGTTCGACGTGTTCACGATCAACACCGTCCGGTTCATCAGCGACTCACCCGTGCGCGGGTCCGTCAACGCCGGGAACTCGTCCAACACGTCCGCCATCTCATTGCCGCGTTCGCCGCAGCCAACGTAGACGATGACGTCCGCGTTGCAGTACTTCGACAGCGTCTGCTCAACCACCGTCTTGCCCGTGCCGAAACCGCCCGGCACAATGGCCGACCCGCCCAAAGCGATAGGAAACAAGCAATCCAGCACCCGCTGGCCGGTCAGGAACGGTTCCTCCGGCGCGAGCTTCTCCGCGAAGGGCCGGGCCTGCTTCACAGGCCACCGGTGCATCATCGTCAGCGCAGTGCCATCCTCCAACTCAACGATGGTGTCCGACACGGTGTACGATCCGGCATCCACAACGCGCGCCACTGTGCCCTGAACTCCTGGCGGAACCAGGACTCGATGCTCAATCGTCGAGGTTTCCGGTACGGTCCCCAGCGCGTCGCCCGCCGTAACCGCATCCCCCGGACTGACGCAAGGTGTAAACGGCCATTCCCGGTTCTTGTCAAGAGCCGCGGCCGTGATGCCGCGTCCAATGAAATCGCCCGTGCGCTCGAGCAGCACGTGAAGGGGCCGCTGGATGCCGTCGAACGTGCCGCCCAGCAGTCCCGGACCCAGTTCCACCGCCAAGGGAGCCCCGGTCCGTCGAACGGGTTCTCCCAACGACATGCCCTGGGTGTCTTCGAACACTTGGGCAAACACGGTATCGCCCTGGATACGAATCACTTCCCCCATCAAGCCCGCTTCGCCAACAAGCACGATCTCGCCCATCGCCGTCCCCGACATGTGGTCCGCGGCGATCATGGGCCCCGCAATCCGTCCAATCGTGCCTGTCTGCGCTGTGTCCGCCGTCGTCATATGGTTCACTCCACCCGAATCTCGTATCCAACCGCCGGTCGCACGACCCGCGACACGTAATCCAACACACCCGACGCCTCCGTTTCGAAGGCAGGACACACCACCACCAGCGGCAACGCTTGCCGCTGCCGCAACGCGGCCCGAAACAACTCCGGCAGCGCCGCGTCCAAGTCTTCCTGCACCATCACAACCCGCGCCGCACTCGACAGCGCCGCATTGATCGCCTCACGGGTTTCGTCCGGCGTCGACGCTTCCGACACGGCGATCCCGGCCAGGTTGAACTGGACCGCCAAATGCCCGTTGGCGATTCCAACTACGGCAGGCATGTCCGCCACCTTTCCGCGCGGTTAGCCATAAAGCAGCTCCTCGCGGACCAATCCCCGCGGAAGACCCCGGGCAAGCCCCCGTGCGATGAGGCGCAGGTCCATCGCTTCGTTGTATTTCAGCCAGGCATAGTGCACAAGCACCGCCAGGCCGAACACGTTCGAGCGGGCCTCCCGCTTCAAGTACCGCAAGATGAACGACTCGAACATCCGTTCCATCGGCCCGAATCGTTTCGTTTGCACAAACTGATACAGCCCCTCCACAAGGTCCCGATAGGGCGTCGGTTCCAACAGTTCCATCAAGGTGGCCACGTCGCCGGCCTGCGCCATCAGACGCAGCTTGCGCATCGGGATCGTTCCCCCGGGCAGCAACCGCTCATCCGGTACACGTTCCGAAGTACCCACCGAACGGAACAGGGTACGCAGGTTGATCCGGTCGACTTCCATCTGGAGCACGCGACGCACCAACGCCGCATCTTCGTCTGTCTCCCGCACAAGCGTCTCCAAGGTCTCACAGAAATACCCGCGGTCCAGCGCGTCTTCGAGGACCGCCGGGTCGTTTGTCTCGGAATAGCTGGGCAGTGCCGCGGACAGCGTCTGGCCCAACCTCAAATTCCATGTCGTCAACCTGCCGATGAGGGCAGGGACAGAGTCCGCCGCCGCGAGCTGCCGCAACGCTACCACGCCCAGGCCCGGCCCCGGCGACACCATCCGCGCCACCTCGCCCGATTCCATGCTCCGGTGCTTCAGGCGTACCAGGGACTTCACCGCAGTTAGGTCCCAACGGGTGAAAAACGTTCGCGTCAGCGATCCCCGTGTAACACCCGGTTGATTCGCTTCTTCCTGAATGCCGGCCAGCCGGGATAGCAGCCCGAACGTTGCCGCCAGGTTCCGGCCCACCGCTTCCTCAACCGCGTCGGCGCCTCGGGCGCGTGTCAACGCTTCGGCCATTTCCACCTCGTACGGCGAGTTCAGCAGAACATCGATGAAAACGGCGAGGTCGCCCTGGTCGAGCAGATCATTGAGGCGCCCTCGGTCGAACAGACGGCTCTTCATCGCACGTACCCGCGCGTTCAAGCGTGCCGCCTCTTCGGTTACGGCCAACACCCCTCACTCATCCTCCGCAAACAACCGGGCGACACACCGTTTGCGCGCTTCCGGCAGAAGCCGTTCGAACCGGCGCGTCAGTGTGTTCTCAATCCGCCACGTCCCATCGACGCCCGACACAACAACACCGTCAACCAGGTCCTCGCCTTCCGTCACCGCCGTGTCGCCCGACCCATTCCGGTCCAACCACGTCCTGCACCGCTCCTGGTGTCCTTGAGGTACCGACACCCTGGCATCGCCTTCAGCGGCGTCCATGGCCTCGGCGAGCAACATCTCCAGCGTTTCCCCGAACGTGTCGCCACACGCCAAGGCCCGCAATTCCGTGCCGGCACGGCCCAGCACTTCGTCGGCCACCTGCTGACGCAGCGCCAGCGCTCTCACGCCCGCCCGTGCGTCGGCTTGCCGACGGACCTCCTCCAATTCTGCTCGAAGCTCGCCCTGGATCTCCTCCAGAGCCTCCGCTCTGCGAGCCGACGCGGCCTCCCGTGCTTCGGACACGATAGCCTCGACCTCCAGCCGCGCCTTATCGCGCACACGGTGGCAGTCCGCCTCCACACGCGCATCCATGGCGTCGAAGATCGTCGTTTCACTCATGCATGAGGTCTCCGCATTGCAGGATCCACGCTAGATCCTGCTCAAGAGCAGGTAGGCCACGACAAACCCCAACACCACGATGGTCTCGGGTATCGCATACAGCACCAGGACGCTCGTGAACAGCTCCGGCTTCTCCGCCATGGCGCCAGTGGCCCCGGCCCCCACCGCCGCCTGGACCTTCGCCGTCGCCAGCCCCGCGATGCCGATAGCCAAGGCTGCGCCGATCGCCAACGCCGCGATGCGAACCGATCCGGCCACGGTATCCGGCTCCTGTGTGTCTTCCGGGGCCTCTGCCGCGTAAGCGGGTGTCCCCAGCACCAACAGCACCGTCGCAAGGGCTACCGTCCCCACAGCAATGCTGAGGGTTCCCCACCGACTGCATGTCACTCGTTTCACTGTCCGGCCTCCTTCTTGAACGGTACGTACCGCCTTCCCTCGGGTCTGTAGAATTTCGGGAGCGATTCAACATAATTCAGTCGCAACGAATGGAGCGTCGGGCTGAACATCCCGATGCACACATTCAGCGCATGCAAGACCAACGCGAGCGGCACACCGATGATCAGACTGCCGCTCTCGCGGGCCAACTGGTTCGCCACATCGGCCAGCGCCAGCGACGCGATGCCCAATGCCATCAACCTGCTGTATGACAGCACGTTCGTCACCAGGCTCATCACTTCCATCATCTGGACCGGCGCCATGGCGCCCGAGGTGTACACCAGCAATCCCGCGCAACCGGCAAGCAGGGTCAACGCCGTTGCCGTGCCGGCCCAAGCGCCCAGAGGGAAGTGACCGCTGTACGCCGCCACACCGATTCCGACGCCGAAAAGACCCATCATCAGCCCGAGTTGCTCCAGCGCATGCCGGATGGAGTGATGGCGAAACGCTTCGCGGATTCCCACGACCAGACTCAGCACAATGTGGACCGCGCCCGCCGCGATGGCCACCACCAGCAGCGTCATCGCGTCGTGGCCGCGGTGGAACCAGACCGGTTGCAGGCCCGCCAGCCGATGGCCCAGATCGCCTGCGTACTCGCCGTAGAGAACGCCGAACACCATGGACGACACGCCCATATAGCACCCCACCATGCCCGCCGCGCGCACCGCAGGTTGCCCGCTGAACTTCTTGCGCAACCACAGGGCCACCGCAACGACCGCCGCGCCGTAGGCCACATCACCCAAAATGAATCCATAGAACAACACGAAGAACACGCCCACCAGCATCGACGGATCGAACGATCCGTACGTGGGCGGACGAAACAGGGTCAACAGAACCTCGAACGGCTGGAATACCGGATGGTTCTTCAGAAGTGTCGGAATCCGCGCCCGCTCCACGCGCTCCACGGGCAACTGTTCCGCCGCCACCTGGCCGGGAAACCGATCCTTGATCTGTGCCGCAAATCCGTCCGCGTCCGCTGATGGAATCCAGCCGCTCAGCACCGCCACGAGCCGACTTTCGGCGAACTGACGGATGGCGTCCAGTTGGGCCATCCGATCCGCCACGAGCCGTTCCATCGCGCGCAATGGCGGCCCGATCTTGCTGGATACCTGGTCCAACTCGGCCTGAATCTCGCCAACCCTGGCGCCATGCTCCTCAATAATGGCAGCTACGCTTGCGATGACTTCCTGAAACGTGCCGCCCTGAATGCTCCGGTCCGGCAGTTCAACGGGCGCGATGTGCTCTTCCCGGAGCAAGAACTCCACGCTCTGATCCAACTCCTCGGGATAGGTGACAATCCCGACGACGGCATTGCGTCCGGTGCGGCGCGTGAGCAATCGCGCCTCGGGCCCCACGTCCTCGCGCACGCGCTCGCCCAACCGCTCGACCACATTCGCCACGTCGCCCTTCAGAGCAAAGGCCCGCGCATTCTTGCCCAGCACCACGTTCGTCTCACCGAGCAACGGCGCAACGGCGTCAAGCGTCTTCCTGAGGCTGCCAAGCAACTCCAGGTTGTCCGCAACATTCAGCTTGCGGCGCGTGAGCGACCGGACGTCGCGGCTCCAGCCGCGCGCGGCCCGGCGCCAATGACCAGGCCCCTTGTCCCTCAATTGATGTACAGCGTCCGCGACTGCGTCCTGGTCCGGCGCCACCGAGAGCAGCGGCGCGGTTTCCTGGAGCATTCGGGCAAGTTGTTCCGCGGCCTCGCGCTCGGCGCGCTGTTCGTCGGTGAGATGCATGCGGTGGAGATACCCGGGCGCCCGTTCCACGGCCAATGGCGTCTCCTCAAGGTGCAACAGCCCGGCCTCCTGCACAAAGATCACCACCTCGGGCAACACGTCCCGCATGCAGACGATCTCAAGGCGCGCCATCTCGGCGATCATGGCCGCCTCCGATCCAACGCGCCAGGCAAGGCAAGTTCCACTACCTCGGCGATCACGGTGTCGGCAGCGCCGTCCGCCCTGCGCCGCAACGCGTCAAGCTCCGCCTCCATGGCCGCTTCCCGTTCCGCCACCACCCGTTCCCGCTCGCCGCGGGCCTCGCGTCGAAGGCGTGCGATTTCATCCTGAAGGGCTCGTTCTTCCGTCTCGGCCAGCGAGACTGCATCCATCCGCGCCCGTTCGACCGCTTCTGCCGCACTCGTTTCGGCCTCTTCAAACCGCTTCAGCAGCGCTTGCTCACGCTGCGCGGCTTCTTCCAGAAGACCTTCGTGCTTTTCCTCGGTATGCTCCACAACCCCTCGTCTCGGTTGGCGTCCGCCCGGATGTCTCGCCGGTTTTAACCGCAAGTCGGATCGCCCGGCGTTCGAGAACGGCCTCGCTCCTAGTCGGCCGCGCGCGCCGCGCCAAGCAGCGTCTCCGAATAGGGACGAAACTCCTGCACCACAAAGCGTTCATCCGAAAGTAACGGAAGCTTGGTCCCAAATATTCGATTGAACGTGACTCGCATCACGTTTAGCAGGCTCATCGAGTCGTAAAAATCGCTTGGCCCCGCGCCCTCCAGAGCCTTCAGTTCCGGCGGCATTCGCACCGCGATCAGGTTGGCATAGCGTTCCGGCCGTGGGCCCGTCGCGGCGGCGGCCACCCGTAGCGAATTCGCGCCCGTCGCCGACACCACCAGCACCACCGTGGGCCGCGAGGCCTCGTTAATGATAGATGCCGCGCTCCGAACCATCCTCGTGTTCACGTAGTGGAGCTGCTCGATGTATGCCTGCCGATACTCGCTCTGGGTGCCGCGAAACATGAGGTCGATCGCAAGCGACCCTTCGCCGAACGGTTCGGCCCGCTCCCCCGTCCGCGTGAACAGAAACGGCGGCTCCGGAATCAGCAGGTTCGCCACAATCAGGCGCGGCGTGTCATGCGATTCCCCCACAAGGCGAGACATCTCTTCCAGTGCGTACTCGACCCGTTTCCGGCGCAACTCGAATCGCCAGTACGCAGGGTTGCGGTACTTCAGGTAGTAAACCACCTGCATCACGCGCGAGGCTACCGTGCGGCCCAGCAACACCGCCTCCACCTCGCGAAGCGACCGATCGGGACACAACCGTTCATCCACCGGAGGCCGAGGTTCGAACACCTCCAACCCCGCGCTGAAGGACATCAGCGTATAGCCCCGTTCCTTCAGAAACCGGAACGTGCGGTTGTCGTGCAACAGGGTTCCAAGGCGAGGCTCGATGCCGCCCCCGTCGGCCGCCCCGGAGAGAAGGGCGCCCACGGAATCCATGTTGAGCAGGGAAATCAGCGAGAGTTCCGCTTCCGCATAGTTCGAGGTGCTCCCACCCGCGATGATGAACCCCTCGCGTTTCATGGCTTGCTCAAAAGTAAGGTTGTTGTAGCCGTACACATCGCTGAGCACGTCGGACCGGCCATACCCGTCGAGCGCTATCACCACGATGTCGGGGTCGTCGGGTCCAGGGGCGCGGGCAGCCTGAATGTCCAGCGGAGGAACAACGGGCGCGAGCCCCCACGGCGCATTGAAGCCCAGCACCGCGAGATACAAGAGCACCAGTACGCCCGCGAAGGCGTTGGCGCTGCGGGTCGCCACCTGCAAGTCCCCCCGGAACCGCAGTACGACCACCACGCCACCCACAAAGACGAAGAGGTATCCCGTGATCAGCCACGCGGCACGGCGTCCGAAGACGGGCGAAAGGAGAAACGTGGCGATCGCCAGCCATGCCAGGGCCGCCACCCCGAGGCCCACCGTCAGCGCGGCCAGGAACGTCGGCCTGCGCCGGTGCCTCCACGCGATCGCTCCCACTCCCGCGGTCCCCAACACACCATAGCCCACGTAGAACACCACCGGCGGCCATCCGCTGAGCAACGGCACCACGCGATAGATCAAATCCTCGAGAACGCCCCACAACACAAAAAACGTGAACACGATAAGCGAAGTGAACAGCCCGGCACGGTACCGGTCGCGCACCACCACGCGCAGCACCAGCCATAGGAGAAAGGCGAATCCGAGGAATACCCCCGCAGGCCGCTGCAAAGCATCCACAGGGATCTTGCCGGCGTTGTTCGCGAACAGGCCCACCACGGGGCACAGCGCGAACAGCAGCGGATGCCATACCCGCGTCGGGCGCAACGCGAGCCGCGCTTTCTCCCCAGTGATATCGAGAGGTCTACCGGCTCTCATTCGTGAACGCACCCCATTGCAATCAGAAGTCCAGGCACTATGGTTACCTCCGCGCCGCCCGATGTCAAGCGACAGGTTGCGCGCCAACCATGTCGGCATCTCGTCCGGACCTCCACATGTGCCAACAATCCGGGGGCGCCAACCCTGCCCGGACGCTCTGTTTTCGCCGGCTGGAGCCGTTTCGCCGCGTCCTTTTGCGTCCGGTGCGCGCCTTGCCGTATGCTACCCGCCATCACGTCAGTCACCCGCAACGACGCGGAGGGAGGAACATAGACATGGCCAAGACCAAAGGCAAATATCGCTTCTCGTTCGGACCCTGGAACATCGATGAGGGCGCAGACCCCTTCGGACCTCCGGTGCGGCGGCCCATCCCGCTCGGCAAGAAGATCAAGATGGCGGTGGAGATGGGGTATCACGGGATGCAATTCCACGACGACGACGTCGTGCCGGACATTGACGACAAGTCGCCCGCCCAGGTCATGAAAGAAGCCAAGAAGGTCAAGAAGATGCTTGACGACAACGGCCTCAAGGCCGAATTCGTCGCGCCGCGCCTCTGGTTCGCGCCCCAAACCATCGACGGCGCATACACCAACAACACGCCCCGGTTCCGCAAGTACGCCATCGACCGCACCAAGCTCTGCATCGACCTCAACAACGCGCTCGATACGTCATGGATGGTCGTGTGGCTGGCCCGCGAAGGCAGTTACATCCGCGAAAGCAAGAATCCCCGCGTCGAAGTGTTGCAGATTCGCGACGCATTCAACGAATTCCTGGACTACGACCCGAAACTCAAGATCCTCATCGAACCCAAACCCAACGAACCCGTCGATGGAGCCATCATCTCCACCATCGGGCATGCCGCCGGTCTGGCGTACCTCACCAACGATCCGGCCCGCGTCGGTCTCCTTGTCGAATCGGCCCACTCCATTCTCGCCGGGCTCGATCCATCCGATGACATGGCCTACGGGTTGGCCCACGACAAGCTCTGGAGCGTCCATCTCAACGACCAGGGCGGCATGAAGTTCGACCAGGATAAGTCATTCGGCTCCTATAACTTACGCCGCGCATTCGACCAGGTCCGCGTCCTCGAAGAGTACGGCTACGGCCGGAAAGGCGAATGGGTCGGCTTCGACGTCAAGCCCATGCGCACCCAGAAACAGGCCGTCTGCGCCAAACACTTGGCCAACAGCAGGGAGACCTTCCTCTTCCTCGCGCAGAAGGCGGCTACCGTCAACCGCAACCTCGAAGCCGATCTCGTCAAGACCCGCGACTACGAGGAACTCGACCGGTACATCCTGTGCCATCTGACCGGACGCCGATACTGAGATCCGCCTGGCGGGCGGCGCGGCGTGCATACGGAGTACACGAGCGGGGGTCGCGAACGACCCCCGCTTTCCACGTCCTGCATCGGGAAGTCGATTGCCGCTACGCACGGCGCCAGGATGCCTGAGATCCGGAACCTGTGCTATCATCTGCGCGGTGCATTTTCGGACATCGAGTACGAGTGTGGCGCCGATCGCGTGAACCCGTGGACGGCCCGTGAAGAGAAGGAATCGTGATGATGCGGATGCGGGTCCGAACCCGCCGCGCGGTTGCGCTGGCGATCGCCTGTTTGACGGGCTGCTTCTGGATCGGCGTGGTGTCCTATGTCCTGGCAGGAGAAGGCGTAGCGTCACAAGGCAACGCCGCCAAGGCACCCGCCGTTCGCGTCCAGTTCCCGGCCGACAAGGTCGTGCTCGAATCCACCAAACTCCAGGTCGTCGCCCGTCTGGCCCGTAGAGGGTCCGAGACCCCACCCCTCCTGGTCGATGGGAATCCTGCCTCCTGGGACCCCGTTGCGCCGCCGAACCTGGTGGCCAAGCTCACGCTGACACCGGGGTTGCATACGCTACGTGTCGGCGAGACCGACATGAAGTGCTTCGTCTCAAGCGGCAAAGAAGGCGAGAAACGTCCCGACAAGTGGCCCGTGCTCAAGCATCATCCCGTGGACGATAAGGGATGGCTCACCTGCTCCCAGTGCCACCGCGTCGACCAAGTCGACGACCGGCAACGCGTGGGGCGCTTGAAAGACCTAAGCAAGACCTGCACCTCCTGTCACACCAAGATCCAGTTTGAGAAGACCCACAAACACGAGTTCAAACCCTACCGGGAATGCGACCGATGCCACGGGGTCCACGGTTCTACCCGACCGTCCCTACTGAAGGCCCCGAAAGCCAAGCTCTGCGTCAGCTGTCACGAGTAGGGCGAGATTCCGGCCTGCACCATCGCCCGATCGCCTTGAGCAATTCCTCCGCCTGTACCGGTTTCGTGACGTAATCGTCCATCCCGGCGTCCAGACAGCGACGCCGGTCCCCCTCCTGCGCGTGACCCGTCATCGCTACGACCGGGATGTGCCCGCCGGATTCTTCCTCCAGCCGTCGGATTGCCGCCGTTGCCTCGAACCCGTCCATCTCCGGCATCTGCACATCCATCAGCACCAACGAATAGGGCAGGCTCTCCACCGCCGTCACCGCTTCCCTGCCGTTGGCAACCGCGTCTGCCCGGTAGCCGAGCTTCTCCAACATGCGTAGCGCCACCTTCTGGTTCACGATGTTGTCTTCGGCCAGCAGAATGCGGAACGACTTCTTCTCGTCCTCCCGCAACGAGTGGCGGGTCACGATCTGGTCGGCTGCCCTGTACGCCGGTCCGGCGAGCAACCTTCCCAGGCATTCGCGAAGATGCGACTGCTTCACAGGCTTCAGGAGATACCCTCCGAATCCCGCCTTCTGCAACCGCGCCGCATCGCCACGTTCGCCGACAGACGTGATCATCACCAGCACCGCCCTGCGCAAGTCCGGGTCCGCCTTGATGCGCCGCCCCAACGCCTCCCCGTCCATTCCCGGCAGCTGCATGTCCAAGAGGATCACGTCAAATGAATCGCCCTTCTCGTGGGCTCGACGGACCGCCCGCCAGCCTTCTTCCGCGTCCACGGCTTCCTCCACCCGGCACTGCCACTGTTCCAGCGGCAGTCGCAAGACCAAGCGGTTTGTCGCGTGGTCGTCCACGATGAGAACATGCTTGCCCTCCACATCGGCGGATACCGCCGCCGGCGCCTCCCGGCCAGGTTTCTGCCGCTGGAGCGCCACCGTGAAGCGGAAGGTTGCCCCCGTGCCCAGGTCGCTGTCCAACGAGATCGTGCCACCCATCATCTCAACCAACTGCTTCGAAATCGCCAGCCCGAGTCCCGTTCCGCCATACTCCCGCGCCACGTGTGCCTCGGCCTGAGAGAACGACTGGAACAGGTTCTTCTGAGCGTCCTTGGCGATCCCGATTCCCGTATCGGTCACTTCAAACCGCACCACGGTATCGGCTTCGCCTTCCGCATCCAGGTAGGCACGAATCACCACCTCGCCTTGGTGTGTGAACTTAACCGCGTTGCCCACCAGGTTGCTCAACACCTGCCGCAGCCGGCCGGGATCCCCGCGGACCAGCGACGGCACGTCGGGGTCAATCAGGAACGCCAACTCGATCTGCTTCTCCGACGCCTTCACCGCGAACAGATCCGCGACTTCCTCCACGACGGTACGCAGGTCAAAATCCAACGTCTCCAAGTCAAGGCGGCCCGCCTCGATCTTCGAAAAGTCGAGGATGTCGTTCACAAGGGCCAGCAGCGCTTCGGCGCACGTGCGGACGGTCTGGGCGAACTCCCGCTGCTCCATACTCAGATCCGTGTCAAGCAGGAGGCCCGACATGCCGATGATGCCGTTCATGGGCGTGCGAACCTCATGACTCATGTTCGCCAGGAATCGGCTCTTTGCCGCGTTCGCATCGCGCGCCTCCAGCGCCATTCGGTTCGCGTGCTCCATCGCCGCCCCGAGGCGCCGATTCAGACGCGCAACATGGACCGCCACCAGCGTGAGAAATACCACAAGCGCGGCCGCGCCCACGATCCAGTGACCGTACTGCGCCGCCAGATCCCTGAAGCGGATCCTGCCGTAATCCCGGTAGGGTCCGACGCGGAGTTCTCTGAGGCAATCGCGCACCGGTTGGTAGTTCAGCGGAACCGTCCAGCCCCCGCAATGGGCCGCCTTCGCCGCGCGACTGTCGGCCGGCATCTGCAGTAGCGCGATCTCAACCTCCGTGGCCAGCGCGTCGGGCGTATGCGCGACCTTCGCCAAGGGCCATTCCGGGTACAGCCGCGTGCTTAGTGCGAAAGGAAATCTCCGCGCCATATCCGGCCGGGGTTCGATGACACGGAATCGTGCCCGGTCGATGAGGCCGTCCGCGGCCATTCGTTCGAGGGTGTCCGTGCGCACCGTGCCGGCGTCGGCCCTTCCGCTGTTCACGGCATAGACCACCGCGTCGTGCGTGCCCTCAAACGTGAGCGCGGTGAAGTCCGCGTAGGGGTCGACGCCGCGGTCCCGCAGTTCCCGCCACGCCGCACGCCACCCTCCCAACGAATCCTCGTCCACCGCCGCGAAACGCATGCCCTCGATATCCTCGAACGCGTGAATATCCTCCCGCTCGGCCCGGCAGAACACTACGCCTCCGAACACCGTATACGCGCCGGTGGTCCGCTGATTTCGCAACGTCGCCAATCGGAACACATCGAGTTCCACCTCCAGCTCGACGTATGCGGACGAGTTCGCAAGGATGAAGTCCACCGCACCGGACGACACGGTGGAATGAATCTGCTCGAAGTCCAGCGGGATCACCTCGAATCGACGGTCAGGAATCCGTGCCGACAGATACTCCGCGGTCGGCCCCCACTGGGTCAAACAGTTCTCCACGCCCCGTTTCGCCAGCACGCCGATCTTCACCGGTTGCTGCGCCCCCGCGGAGAACCCCGCCAGCGCGATAACGATCGGCCAGACCCACGCGTAGCCCGTGTGCCGCGGCCTTCGGACTCTGTCGCGCCAGATCGCCATCCGATCCCCAAGCCTATCGGTTCGCGTGGCCGTGCCTCAGAGGGGGAGATCATTCCCGTCTCGAGGTTGTCCGTTCAGAGAGTTCCTGCACACGCGTGTGGATCGCCGCCGCCAACTCGCCCTGGGCTTCACCGTACACGTCTCCCTCAGCGAGCAAGTCCAGGGCCGCTCTGCACTTCACCAACGCCGTGTCGAAAAACCCATCCTCCAAGGCCTTCTGCGCAGCCGCGTACACACGCTCGAACTTCAGCTTCGTGTTACGCGCGTATTCAGCGGCCCGTTCCACGGCTTGGCGCTCCGCCTCGCTCATCGGCTCTTCCTCGACCTCCGGTTCACGGGGTTCCGGCGGCGGGGGCGACGGAATGACCTCGCCCTGGGCACGCGCCCGCATGCAGCGAAGCGCCCGCGCCGTGCGGGACCGCGCCTCCTGCGCAGCGCCGGGAGACACCCGATTCAAGTCCCATTTCACCAGGTGCCGTGCATTACCAGGCGGGAACAAATCGTCAAGCAGCGCTTGCGCCAAGGTAGGCAGCCCGTCCTCCGACGCCGAAACGCGCAGAACCGCTCCGACCCAATAGTGTCCGTCGAGGCCATCATCCTTGGGTCCAAGCACGTAGACCAACTCGGCCCCCTCGCGGGCGAGCCGGTCGTAGAGGTGCTGGTGCCTCCGTAGTTCCGAAGGTATTGCGTCATCCATGTGATGTGTGTCCGAGCGTGTGACGGACCATCCGCCAAGCACCATCGTATCACACGGGTCCAAGTTCCGAATAGGCCCCAGCGACTCGTCTACGCACCAAGAGCAGCCGCCTGCGCGAGCGCCAACGCCCCCGCGACCCCGGCTCGATTGCCCAAACCAGGCGGCACGATGTACGAATCGATTTCGGAAAGGATGGCCGGGGTCTTGACGTAGTCGTTCAGCAGGCCCACCACATCCCGGCGTATCAGCGGGAAGAGCTGCTTCTGTTCCATCACCCCGCCGCCAAGAATGATGCGTTGAGGCGACAGCGTGCAGATGAAGCCGACCAATGCGAGGGCCAGGTAGTGCGCCTCCAACTCCCAGGCTGGATGGTCCTCCGGAAGCTCGCGGGCGGACGTCTCCCATCGCGCCTCAATCGCCGGGCCCGAAGCCAAGCCTTCGAGACAGTCGCCGTGAAACGGGCAGCAACCCGGATACGGGTCGCGATCCAAATCGTGCGGCAACCGCACATGGCCCATCTCCGGATGGACTAGCCCGTGCATGAGCCCGCCGTTGACGACGCCGCCGCCGCCGATGCCGGTGCCCACGGTGAGGTACAGAAGCGTATCCAGTCCTTGCCCCGCGCCCCACCGATACTCGCCCAAGGCCGCGCCGTTCACGTCCGTATCGAACCCCACCGGCACGCCGAGTGCATGGCCCACCAATCCAGCAAAATCGGTATTCGCCCAGCCGGGTTTCGGCGTGGTGGTCACATATCCGAATGTGGCCGACTCCGGATTCGGGTCCACCGGGCCGAACGAGCCGATCCCGACGGCGGCTAACGTTCCCACACCTCCCTGTTCGCGAAAGAAGGCGATCGCCTGACCGATGGTCTCGTCCGGCGTGGTCGTGGGGAATCGGACTTCCTGCACGATGTCGTCCGGCCCCGAGCCCACAGCACACACGAACTTGGTGCCACCCGCTTCGATTCCCCCGAACAACGGCATAGTCCCGCTCCTTGTCTCAGCTACCCGCACCCTCCGGCGCGGGAACAACAATGTGCTTCACCACTTCCGTCTGGTTGCCCGCCGCATCGACCACCCGGAACACGATGTCCTGTTTGCCTGCGGGCAAGTCCTCGTCGCGCGCCCAGTCGATACGGCTTCGTTCCGGATCGTATTCCATCAGCAACCACTGATCGCCGCAATACACATCGATCAGGTCGATTCCACTGCCCTTGTCCGACACGGTTGCGCTGATAGAGGGACGCCGCGACGTCACGCGGCCACCCTTGCCCAGACGAACGGCTTTCACCTCAGGCGGCGAAACGTCTTCGATGACGGCGAAGACGCCAAGCGAACGGGTGGTGGTCGTGAACCCGCGCGCGGTGCGTTCCGTCGGCAGTCGCGACCACGACCGCGATCCGGCCCGGTAAATGTGCAGCCGTTCCGGCTTGGTCACGCCGTCCGGCAGCGGCAGAGCGATCCCTACCGGCTCGTCCACGGGCGTCTCCTTGGGGCCGATACCGTGGGGATCTCCTATCAGATTGCCGCAAGGCGGCGGAGTGCCCGCCCCAGGCTCCGCCCAGAGCAGCATGGCGCCGTACGGCGATTCCCTGCGCACGGCGACCAGTGCTCCGTCAATGCCCGCCGCTCGCTCGGGCTCACCTCGCGTGAACACGTCCACACGCCGGCTCCAAGGATCGATTCGCGGATGGTCCACGCGAAGGGTCACGGCACGCGCGCCCGGCCGCGGCCGGTATCCCGCGCGGAATGTGCGCGGACCAACCCGCCGCACAGATCCGCCTTCCAAAGGGTCGGGACCGTCCCACGCAAACACCGGCGTTTCAGGCTCAGGCTTCGTGAAGTGCATGGTCACGCACACCCAGTCCGCCATTCCCTCCAGAATCACCCTGCCTTTGCCCAACTCCTCAACGGCCGGCGCGGGACGGTCCGCGTCCATGTCGAAGCGGATCGGCACAAACACGCTGACTGAGTTCCCCCGGAAATCTTCGATGTCGATCCTCACGTCGGACGGGTCAAGCGGAACCTGATACCAGCCGTCACCGTCGCAGACACCGTACGCAGGCGCAACGTTTCCCGGCCACCGGTACTGAAGCAAGAATCGGCCGGAACCCTTCAGGAACGGGTGGTAAGCCACGGCGCCGTGGTGAATGGTCTCGTACGAGAGCAGATCGTTACGCATGCGGAAAATGAAAATCTGGCCGTCCGCAGCCGACGTGCATACCTCGTACACGCCCAACTTCGTCTGCCCCCCGTTGGCCGGGTCGATTGCGTCCACCCCGAACCCCACCGCGCCCGACGCCGACACGGGTTCCGTGGCATACGCCCCGTCTCCCAGCGTCTTGAGCGGGAGCACGACCGGTACGATGCCGCCGTTGACCGTGCTTCCCGGGCCGTTGGGTACCACCACCACCTTGCGCGGCGTGGGCCGGTTCGAGTCCGGCCACGACACGTCGACCAAACGCGGGTTGACGGGTCGCCCGAGTTCGTCGCGAAGTTCGTAGTGCAGGTGGGGCACGCCGATGCCGGTCTGGCCGCTACGCGCCACGACCGCGCCTCGACTCACCGGGAACGTGCCCTCGTCCGGGTAGAGATCGACCGTATACGACTTGCGGGCATGTTGCTGCCGCCGAACATACTCGGCCAACGGCTCCTCGAAGGCGGACAGATGGCCAAACACCACCGTGTTGCCGTCCCGCAATTTCAGGTAGACGGCCTTGCCGTAGCCCCACGGCGAGCAGCGGACCCGCACCACAGACCCATCGTCGGGCGCGTGGACCGCTTTCCCCGGGGGGCCCGTGCGCAGATCGATCCCGGCGTGAAACCGGCCCGGCCGGTATTCGCCGAAACTGGATGTCAGCGAACGCGGCAGTTCGAGGGGCCACTCGTAGGCGTCGGCCCCGGTCAGCAGCAGTGGAATCAGGAGTGCGAACGACGTCACGGAGCGCCCTCGTCCGGCACCGCTTCGAGCTTGGCCTCTTCCGGTTCGCCGCCAAACAGATTCGACAACGACGCGGCCAACTCGGGATTGCCAACCAGTTGTTTCTCGAGGTCGAGGTACACTTGCACGGACGACTCTTTCCCGGTGGCTTCGGCGCAGTAGGCCCGTACGGCACGCGTGCCTTTACGCGACATGAGCAAAGTCCTGATGCGCGGCGAGGTCGTCTCCAGGGTCATCTCTTCGCCGGGCACAAACTCGATCAACTTCATGATGTAGAGGCCCATCGTGGTCTCGATGGGTTCACCGATGGCGCCGGCCTGCATCTCGTACACGGCCTTCTGCAGCGGCTCGGGCAGGCTCATCACGGGCCCCGTGCCGATGTCTCCGCCCTTTTCGCGGATGGGTTCCGGATGGTCGGTCAGTTCCTTGGCGACGCCCTCGAACGTCTCGCCCGACCGAAGCCGTTTCATGGCGCTTGCCGCCTTGTCCCGGGCCGCTTTGATCTTGTCCGGAGTTGCCGCACGCCCCTGAGGGAATCTAATGAAGATCTGCTGAAGATGGCACATGTCCGGGCGGCGGGTCTGCTGTTTGTTGGCCTCGAACCACTCCGCCACTTCCGCATCCGTCACCTCGATGGCGGCTTCATCTATGATCGCTTCCCGCGTCTTCTCGATGAGCAGTGCTTCGCGCAGCTCCGCCATGGCCGCGTCCTTGTTGGCGCCTGCCATCTCCAGAACCTCGCTCTCGCTCGGCAACTCGTCGCTGCCGCGCGCCAACGCCTTCTGGAGTGCCGCCAGTTCCCGCTCCCATCCGGCTTCCAGTTCCTCGTCGGAGACCGTGAGGCCGCGTTCCACCGCCGACTGCCGCAGGACTTCCTGTTCAAGCAGCGCCCGTAGCGTGCTGAATGCCAACGCCACCCGCGCCTCGTCGTTGATGGGACGTCCGGGATTCATCTGCGCGAATCGCGTCAATTCGCCGGTGTACAGATCGCGAAATGCCCCGCTGTCCACCATTTGCCCGTTCACCCGCGCCACGGGCCCGTCCGGCACCGACCGCAACACAATGTCCATGCCATCAATGTCGGGCGCCTGGGCAACCGTCACCCCCGCCGCGACCAACATCGTCATTCCTGCGAACACCATCCGTCCAACCTTCATTCGAGTTCCCCCGCGGCTTCCGCCGCCTCTTCCGCCACTTTCGCGGCTTCCGCCGCCTCTTCCGCCAGTATCTTCGCCTCGATCAACCGTTCCAACTCGTTGGCCAGGATGAGCCGCACCAAACGGACCGACACATGCACCACGAAGTACGTTACGGAAAACGTGACCGCTACCCGGTACACCACCATCGAGAAGGTGACGTCGCCATAGAAACACAGCGCCATCACGACGAATGCCAACGCCGCCGCGGCCAGCAATCCGAGCTTGTCGCTGTCGAACGAAAGCTTCGGGAACTTCGGTTCGCGCCGTCTCTTTCTGCGAGGCTTCGGCATGGCGTAATGCTACCACACGCCCGCGCACCCCACAAAGCACCTCGGACGGCCTCGATTTCGGTCAGTGCCTCGTCGTTGTGTGACAGGGGTCCGCGAAAGTGGCCATTCTCCGCGTCATACGGTATGATATGCGGCTAAGGTGGGAGGTGCGGATACTCCCCATTCACGCAGAGCAAGACACGAGACCAACGGGGCGAGGAAAACTATGTTCGACAAACTTGAGATGGCGCCGCCGGATGCAATCATGGGACTGACCGAGGCGTTCAAGAAGGACCCCAATCCCAATAGGATCAATCTCGGGGTGGGCGTGTACAAGGACGCCAACGGCAAGACTCCTGTCATGGACTGCGTGAAACAGGCTGAGGGACGCCTCCATGCGGGCCAGGACACCAAGAGCTACCTGTCCATCGACGGCGACCCGGATTACGGCGCGGCGGTGCGCCGGTTGGTATTCGGCGCGGACCACGAGATCGTTGCGTCCGAACGCGCGGCTACGGCTCAGACCCCCGGCGGCACCGGCGCCTTGCGCGTGGCCAGCGACTTCGTCGCCGCCCAACTTCCCGGCAGCACGCTCTGGATGAGCGATCCGACCTGGGCCAACCACCCCAACATCTTCAGGGCTGCCGGTGTGCCCGTGAGCACCTACCCCTACTACGACGCCGAAGCCAAGGCCCTCGATTTCGAGGCCATGATCGCCGCGCTGAGCGAAGTGCCCGCGGGCGACGTGGTCCTCCTGCACGGCTGTTGCCACAACCCGTCCGGAATGGATCCCGATCCCGATCAATGGGCTCAGATCGCCGATTGCGCCGCCGACCGCGGATGGATTCCCCTGTTCGACTTCGCCTATCAAGGGCTTGCTGACGGCATCGACGAAGACGCCGCAGGACTTCGCCTGTTCCTCAAACCCGGGTGCGAACTCTTTGTATGCACGTCGTTCAGCAAGAATTTCGGCCTGTACAACGAGCGGGTCGGCGCGTTGACCGTGGTAGCCGCCTCCAAGGACGCCGCCGCAAAGGCACAGAGTCACATCAAGAAGGTCATCCGCGCCAACTACTCCAACCCCCCGGCCCACGGCGCGTTGGTGGTCACCACCGTGCTGAATGACGCAGACCTCTCCGCGCAGTGGCACAAGGAAGTGGCCGAGATTCGCGACCGCATCAACGGCATGCGCAAGCAGTTCGTCGAGGCCCTGAAGGCCAAGGGCGTTTCCGGCGACTACTCCTTCCTGACCCGTCAGAAAGGCATGTTCTCCTTCTCCGGGCTCAACAAGGACCAAGTCGCCGCACTCCGCGACAAGCACTCGGTCTACATCGTCGGCTCCGGCCGCATCAACGTCGCCGGCATGACCGACGCCAACATCGACCGCCTCTGCGAGGCCATCGCCGACGTGATGTAAGCCACGGCCCACATCGGATTCGCGACGCATTCGAAGCCGTTCCCCTTCTCGCGGGAACGGCTTCTTCTTCTCGTTTGGCTTCGGTGTTGCCCAATCGGTATGCTCGTTGAGCGTAGCGAGAACACACAGCGCGAGGGGAGCCCATGGCAGACACGAACGACTTGGTGCGGGCCGTAATTGACGAAGTCGACCGGTTGACCGACGAAGCAGTGGACCTCTGCCGGTCCCTCGTCCGAATCAATACCGTCAACCCCTATGCCGGCGCCGGACCCACGGGCAGCGAGGGCGACGGCCAGGCCCATATTCAGCGCATTCTGGAATCCCTCGGCGGCAACACACGTCTGTTCGAGCCCCCGCCCGACATCTACGACCGGATGGGCGTCATCGGTCCGCGCGGCCGAAGCTGGAAAGGACGCCCGAACCTGGTCACGGAATTCGACTACGGCCCCGGCCCCCGCATCATCGTCAACTCCCACATGGACACCGTCGGCGTAGACGAAATGGACTTCGACCCCTTCTGCGCCGACGTGAAAGACGGCAAGATCTACGGGCGCGGGTCAAGCGACGACAAAGGCGGTATGACCATGGGCATCATGGCCATCAAGGCGCTGTCCAAGTTCGCGGATTCGCTATCGGGCTCGATCATCCATCAGAGTGTGGTGGACGAGGAATGCAGCGGGGGCGGCGCAGGTACGCTGGCCTGTTGTCTCGAAGGATACTCGGCCGACGAGGCCATTGTGGTCGACGGGCAGGAACTGGCCGTAACGCGCGGATGCGAAGGCGTGCTGACCGCCACCGTCACGGTCCACGGCAAGGGCGGTCATGCGGCCATGGGCGGGGTGAATGCCATCGACAAAGCCGTCCATGTGAAACACGCCATCGACCGATTCAAGGCTGAACGCGAAGCGGTGGATCCGGGACGGCTGGTGAACCTGGGGATTCTCCATTCCGGCAGTCATGCGGCTGTGGTGCCGTCCAGCGCCACCTTGAGCCTGAACATCATCTACGGACTTGACGAAGCCGCGGCCAACGAGGCTGCCGGGCATGGTTGGAACGGTTCCTCCGTCCGCGATCAGTTCGAGGCGGCGATCCGCGAAGCCGACCAGACAGACGACTTCCTGCGCGATCATCCATCAACCATCGAGTGGGACAAGGATCTGCCGCCCTTCGAAACCCCCGCAGACGCCGATCTCGTGACAGGCCTGTGCGACTCCTACAAGACCGCCACAGGCGACGACCCTCGCGTTATCAAGATGAAAGCCTGGGGCGATTGTGCTCACGTCAGCCGCCAACTCGGCATCCCGGCCGTCATGTTCAGCTGCGGTACCCGCCACGCCGCCCACACCCAACACGAAACCGTCGAAATCGCCGATATCGTCAAAGGCGCCAAGGTAGTCGCCGCCTATCTGGCGCAACGGCTAAGGAAGGACCCCTGATGGCAGGCGACGATTCAGCCAGTCGAATGGCGGACCCCAACCGGGAAGGGGCGTCCGCGCGCAAGGGATGGGAGCGCGACGCCTGGATATGTGTGGGTCTCTGGGCGTTGACACTGGCCGTGTTCGCCCAGGTTTGGCGCTTCGAGTTCCTCCTCTACGATGACGTGCTTTATGTAACCCGGAACCCGGTCGTCCTCAACGGCCTGACTTGGGAAGGGCTCCGGTTCGCATTCGCCGATTTGTCCTCCGGCCTGTGGAACCCCCTCACGTGGCTGTCCCACATGCTGGATGTGGAGTTGTTCGGGCTGAACCCGGCTGGCCACCACTTGGTCAATCTGGCTCTCCACGTCGCAAACGTCATCCTTCTGTACCTCGTCCTCAGAGAAATGACCGGGACGCGGTGGCGGAGTGCGCTGGTGGCGGCGCTGTTCGCGATTCATCCGTTGCATGTGGAGCCCGTAGCATGGATCGCTAGCCGAAAGGATGTCCTCAGCACCTTGTTCCTTCTGGCGACAATTGGTAGCTACGCCAGATACGTCCGTGGGCGAGGTTGGTCGTGGTACGCACTGATGATCGGAGCATTCGCCCTCGGCCTGATGACCAAGCCAATGCTGGTGACCTTGCCCGTGTTTCTGCTACTGCTCGACTACTGGCCTTTGCGCCGAGAGGCAGCAACTGCCAGCGGCTTCCGACACTGGGTGCCTCGTCTCGCGGAGAAGGTGCCCCTTTTCGTCCTGGCCGCGGTTGGCGGGATTGTCACCATCGCGGCTGCCCGCTTGGGCGGCTCCATGAAGTCCGTGGACCTCTTCCCCATGACAGACCGGCTGGCGAACGCAACCGCAAGCTATGCTGCATACCTGTGGAAAACGCTATGGCCCAGCGGGTTAGCTGGCTTCTACCCACACCGAGGCGCCAAGATGGGATTCTCGGAAATCGCCATCGCGGGGTGCGCATTCCTCGCGGTGTCCATGGCTGTGGCGGCATTCGGCCGACGTCGGCGGTATCTGGTCACGGGCTGGCTGTGGTATGTCGTGGGATTGGCCCCCGTCATAGGGATCATCCAGATCGGGTCCCACGGCATGGCCGACCGCTACACCTATGTCCCCCTGATAGGGGTGTTCGTTGCCCTGGTGTGGGGAGGCGAATCTCTGTTGCCACGGCACGTGAGGATGCGCAAGGCGGCCATGATCGCCTCGGCAGGGGTGGTCCTGGCTTTCGGAATCTCGGCATGGGTTCAAACCACCTATTGGCACGACACGGAACGGCTGTTCCGGCGTGCCATCGCGGTCACCGACGACAACGACACGGCTCTCACGAACCTTGGGGCGGCTCTGACCGAGCGCGGACAGTTAGACGAGGCACGGGAATGCCTTCGGCAAGCGCTCGAGATCGACCCGGAGCACCCCAAGGCCTTGACCGGCTTGGGGCGGGTCGAGTACATGTCCGGTAACCTCCAGCAGGCACTGAACTTGTACGAGGTTGCCCTTGAGCACATGCCGGACTTGCCCGAGGCCCGCATCAACCGCGGGGCGGCACTTGCGGACCTGGGGAGATACGATGAGGCCCTTGTTGAGTACGACGAGGCGATCCGACTTCTCCCGTCCTACGCCGATGCCCACGCGAACGCCGGTAACGCCTTGCTGCTCAAGGGAAGCGCCGACGCCGCGGTGGCCCGCTACGAGACGGCCCTGAGCCTCGCGCCCCGCCACCCGCGCGCACTCGCGGGGCTGGGATGCGCACTGATCGCGCTTGAGCGCTACGAGCAGGCGGCCGCGGCACTTGAGCAGGCGGTCGCCGTCGAGCCCGCCAATCCGGATAACCACTACTATCTGGGCACCGCCTATGGACGACTGGGTAGGCTAGGCGAAGCCGAAGCACACCTCGTCCGCGCTCTGGAACTGGCCCCCGGGCATCTGGGAGCGAAGGCGGGAATCGAGTGGCTACGCCAGGAAAACGGGGTTTCTCGGTAGAGCACCTCGCCTCTGCGGCGTGCTGAGCATTGTGAGGAGGCCAAGGCTTGGAGCCTGGGTTGGAAGAGGTTAGGTGTGCCTCCTGGTCGATCGGTGTATTGACAGCACCATGACCGGGTGCTATACTTTCTGCGTCAGTCTGCATGCCATGCCGAGATGGGCTGGTAGTTCGTTTTGGAGAGTTGGAGTAGGGCTTGACATGCGGCGTCGGTGCATCAGCGGGGAGGGCTTCCTCTTTCCGAATGATATCCGAAGGCGTATTTCAGGTTTCTGTGAACACTCAGATTACTGGTAGGCAGTATCTAATTGGGAAGGAGGTGAAAGAATAGTATGAAGAAGCTTGCGATTATTGCGGGTATGGCCGTGTGTATTGCCGGTCTTGCGTTCGCGGGTACGTTGCCGATTCCGTTCTTCCTGGACAACGGTGGGTTGGCCGGCGGCGGCGGTGTGCCGTCCAGCGGCACGGCTGCGTACGTTCGCGTGCTCAACATGTCTGCGTCTCCTGTCGTGTGCACGCTTAGCTACAAAGACACGGCCGGTACGGCTGCTGGAGGTCCTGCGACCTTCACGCTCAACGCTGGTCAGGTGAAGGCGTGGCGCCCGGCGGCGGACGACCCGGTGGAGGGTGACGGTCAGGCGATCATCAACTCCTCGTCGGTTGTCGGCTCAGCGACAGTCACGTACGTGGGCGATGGCGCCTTGGCGGGTTCGGTCACGACGATCCTGTCGGACGGAAACATGAGCGCTTTCGCCATCAACGAATAGCCTCACAAACGTTCGTACTAGAGAGTTTGCGGGTGAGAATGTCGGATGACATGCTCGCCCCTTTTTTTTGCCAGGACGACTGGGTCCGCCTGCCCCGCTTGCCTCTTTCTCCCCCCTTTCGGATACCTCTCCCAGGTTGAAGCTGAGGTCTACACACCGCGCCGCCTTGACACGCACGCCACACGAAGGCAGAATCGGTCGGAACACCAACCGAACGAGTGGAGAAAGCGTGACACCATGAGCAAGACATCCCCGAAATCCGCCTCGGACCGAACCTTCGGACGCGACGACCAGAACGGAGTCCGGGAAGCCGTGAGCCGCATCGTATCCGAGATCCCCATTACCGACATCCACACCCACGTGTTTGGGCCGACGTTTGGGGGCCTGCTGCTATACGGCATCGACGAGTTGGTCACGTACCATTATCTGACGGCCGAGGCCATGCGCGTGTCGCGGATCCCGTGTGAACGGTTCTGGGAAACCTCCAAACAGGAACAGGCCGACCTCATCTGGGACGAACTGTTCGTGCAACGGTCGCCCGTCAGCGAATCGTGCCGCGGCGTCCTGACGGTCCTCGACAAACTCGGGCTCGATGTCGCGTCCAGGGACCTGGCCTCCTATCGCGAGTACTTCGCCGATGTGTCGCTCGACGCGCATCTCGACAACGTATTCACCACCGCCGGGGTCACCTCCGTCGTCATGACCAACGATCCCTTTGACGAAACCGAACGCGCGGTCTGGGAGGCAGGCGAACCGATTGACGAACGATTCAAGGCCGCCTTGCGCATCGACCCCCTGCTGCTGGATTGGGAAAGCACGTCCACCAAACTCAAGGCCTGGGGATACGACGTCGACGTCTGGCTCACACCCAAGACGCGCGGCGAGGTGCGCCGGTTCCTTTCGGACTGGATCAAGCGGACGGGATCGCTCTATATGGCCGTGTCCCTTCCGCCCGATTTTGCATACCCGCAGGACAGCATTTCCGGCAGGATTCTCGACGAATGCGTGTTGCCGGTTGCCCTGGAACACAACATCCCCTTCGCCATGATGATTGGTGTGAAGCGGAGCGTGAATCCTGCGCTGAAACTGGCGGGCGACGGCGTGGCCGCGGCCAGCGTGGGCGCCGTTGAACGCCTTTGCGCCGCCTATCCGAACAACAAGTTCATGGTGACCATGCTGTCGCGTGAGAACCAGCATTCCCTGTGCATCGCCGCGCGCAAGTTCCGCAACCTCTTCCTGTTCGGTTGCTGGTGGTTCTTGAACGACCCCAGCCTCATCGAAGAAATGACGCGCATGCGCACCGAGTTGCTCGGCCTCAGCTATCTGCCCCAGCATTCCGACGCCCGCGTCTTCGAGCAGGTCGTCTACAAATGGTCCCACAGCCGCGCCGTCATCGCCAAGGTCCTCGCCGACAAGTACGCCGATCTCGTGGCGACCGGGTGGACCGTGACAGAGGCGGAGATCGAACGGGACGCGGCCCGGTTGTTCGGCGGCAATTTCTGGGACTACCTGAAGTAGGGTTGCCCGCGGCGACCCTCGTGCCCATCACCTCAACGGAGTGGAACGCATGTTCACCTACGAAGCCGTGATTACGCTGCGCGACGCGGATGCCGGAGGGGTCCTGTTCTTCGCGCGGTATCTCGCCCTTGCCCACGATGCCTACGAAGCCTTCCTGCGGGAGCGTGGCGTCGGATTCGCCCAAATGCTGGACGACGGCGAGATCATCATCCCCATCGTTCACGCCGAGAGCGACCACCGGGCGCCGTGCCGCGTCGGCGAAACCGTCACCATTTCGTTGACGGTGGCGGAGGTGCGGCGGCGGTCGTTCACTGTGACCTACGAATTCCACACGTCGTCCGGCGAACTTGCATGCACCGCGAAAACCATTCATGTCGTCGTTGATTTGCAGAAGAAGCGCGCGATTCCTCTGCCGGACCACATCGCCTCGGCGTTGACTTCGGAGTAGACCGTCCATGACAGAAACTGGGTTCCGCCTCGAACCGTCCATGCTGCGCGACATCTGCGCACGTTTGCGCCGCGCACTGAGCACATGCTTGATCGCCGCCCTCCTCGCGCCTGTCGCAGCCGCGGACGAATCCTCGCCTGACCCGGTGGCTTCGCCGGCTCGCTCAGCCGATTGGCCCACGTACCGCCGCGACGCCCAGCGGACGGGCGTGTCCCCGGACCGGATTCGCCCGCCTCTCCGTGAAGCCTGGATGCACCGTCCCATGCACACGCCCCGGCCTGCCTGGCCGCCGCCTGCGCGGGAAGACGTGTTCCATCGAGTCGCCGGGTTGAGCCCAACCATCACCTACGACCGCGCGTACCATGTGGCCGTCGTGGATGGGCGCCTCTACTACGGCTCGAGCGCCGACGACACCGTGTATCGTCTCAATGCGAAGACGGGCGCAGTGCGGTGGACTTACGTCACCGAAGGTCCCGTGCGGCTTGCGCCAACCGTGGCCAAGAACCGGCTGTACGTCGGCTCCGATGATGGGTGCGTGTACTGTCTCGACGCCAAGACCGGCACCCTCGCGTGGCGTCAACAAATCGCGCCAGAAGACCGGCGGTTGCCCGGAAACGGCCGCGTGATCTCGCGCTGGCCCGTTCGGTCCGGCGTCGTGGTCGATGACGACACGGCCTACTGCACCGCGGGCCTTTTCCCGAACGAAGGCGTTCATCTCGTCGCGCTCGACGCGATAACAGGCGCCATTGCGTGGCGGTCGCCCATCGAGACGTCCTCGCAAGGCTACATGCTAGCCTCGCCGTCGAAACTGTTCCTGCCCACGGGAAGGACCGCCCCCGCGTCGTTCGACCGGGCAAATGAAGGCGCCGCACTGGGTGGCCACGGAGGCGCCGGAGGCAGTTTTGCCCTCGTCGTGGACGACATGCTGGTCCATGGCCCGGGCGAAGATGGCCGGTTGCACGTGGAAGAGCCGGCCTCCAAGGAAGCCATTGTCTCCACGCCAGGCGACGCCGTTCTGGTCGACGGAGACACCACCTACCTTCTCGGCCAAGGCCGGTTGTACTGCCTCGACAGGGCGCGCTATCTCGAAGTAAACCGAGAGATGCGCAAACTCGAGGCGGTCAAGACCGCGGAGCGAACCGAGGAGCAGAAGGCCAGGCTCACAGAGCTCGCCAAAGAGCGCAAACAATGCCGCCGCTGGGACGTGCCCTGCCCGTACCGCCATTCCATGGTCATGGCCCGCGACGTCATCTACATAGGAGGCGACAACTGCGTCGCCGCGTACGATACCGACACGGGCGAGGAGATTTGGACCGGAGCCGTGGACGGCGGCGCCTACGGTCTCGCCCTGGCCGCCAAGCGCCTCTTCGTGAGTACGGACACAGGCGCCATCCATTGCTTCGAGCATGGACGGAGGCAGGGGCGGCGCCGGGTGGCATCCGCCTTCGATTCGATGACCCCCTCCACGGACGCCAAGTCCCTCGATCCTGGAGTCGATGCGCTCGCCGGCCAAGTCGCCGCTGTGTCGACATCGCCCTCAGGCTACTGCCTCATCCTCGACGCTGGCACCGGCGCACTGGCCTACGAGATCGTCAAGCGTACCCGCCTCCACGCCCTCTGCGTAACGCCGGACGAAGCAACCGCCTCGGCCGCACGGGATTTCCTGATGTCCAAAGGAGTCTACGGCGTCCAGGCCAGCGTCCATGTTGTTGACGGGCCGTCCCTGCCCTACCCCAGCTACTTCGCAAACGTGATCGCGTGCGAGGCCGCTCTGAATCCCGCATCGGTCCCCGCCGTTCCTGCAGACGAAGTGTTTCGGGTCCTACGCCCCTGCGGTGGTCGGATGGTACTTCCGGCGAATAACAAGGGACCGCTTCGCGCCTGGATGCAGGACGCCTTCGGCGATCTCGCGCCCGTGGCGAGCGACGATGGCGACTGGTTGACCCTCGAGCGCGGTCCTCTCGAAGGGGCCGGCGAGTGGACCCACACCTACGCCGAACCCGGCAACACCGCGTGCAGCGGCGACACGCGCGCCTGCGCTCCTCTTGCCCTGCAATGGTTCGGACCGCCAGGACCGGCGCGCATGGTGGACCGCCATTTCCGCAATGTGCCGCCCCTGTGCAAGGACGGCCGCATCTTCATTCCAGGCGACGAGATCGTCTACGCGGTTGACGCCTACAACGGCGCATTGCTCTGGCAAGCCGACGTGCCCACGTCGCGCCGCGTCGGCGTGTTTCTCGACGCAAGCAACCTCGCCGTGAGCGACGCCTTCCTCTACGCCGTGGTCGGCGCGAAGTGCCATCGGTTCGATGTCCGCACCGGCGCGCCGCAGGTGCCGTTCGAGGTGCTGGGTGTTGGCCCCAACATGGAATGGGGGTACTTGGCTGCAACGGATGGCGTCCTTGTTGGTAGTGCCCGGGCCGCCAAGTCGGGATATCGAACCATCACCAACGATGCCCAGCTAGATGCCCAGGCCCTCTGGTACCCCAACATGCGTTTGGCCGTCAGCACCCACGTCTTCCGACTCGATCCCGCAACCGGCGAGGAACGCTGGCGGTACGGCGACGGCCGCATCGTCGACACAACCCTGACCGTGGCCGACGGACGGCTCTACTTCCTGGAATCCCACAGCCCCAAGGCCTTGGCTGACGAAAGCGGACGCCTCGCCATGCGCGACCTCATCGACGGAGGCGTCCAGTATCTCGTCGCCCTCAATCTCGCCGACGGCGCGATTGTTCACCGCCGCGAGATAGATGTGGCGGACTTCCAGCAACCAACCTACCTTGCCTGCACGAACGGCGTCCTCTTGCTCAGCGGCGCGAGGATTCGCGGCGGCGATAGCGTCGTCAAGACCGGACGCGCCGGCCGCGACCAAACCAGCAAGGACCAGTCCATCTACTACTCCTTCCATGCCTTCGACGCGGCCACGCTCGAACCCCGCTGGCGCGCGGGCCACGAATCCGGCCTCTCCATCGACGGTGGCCACGGCGAATACAACCGGCACCCCACCATCATCGGGAACACCGTGTACGCATGGCCTTTCGCCTACGAGCTCGACACGGGTGCCCGTGTCGAGGAATGGAAATTCGACCGGCATGGGCATGGGTGTGGTGGCGTATCGGCCTCGGCCAACGCCCTGTTCTGGCGTGGCGGCAATCCCTGGATGTATGACCTGCGTCCAGGCGGCGGACCATACCGCATCACCCAGGTGACCCGGCCCGGCTGCTGGATCAACATCATTCCCGCGGGCGGTTTGGTCCTCATCCCCGAAGCCAGTGCAGGTTGCACCTGCGGCTACGCTCTACAGACCTCGCTGGCCTTCGCCCCCGTCGAGGCAGCCCCGTAGGGGTAAGGTCAACCCCCGGCGCGAAGGTCCTCCGCCAAGCGCACGAATTCGCCCCGGTTCACCTTCATGCCCTCAGCGACGCGTTCCGGCCAAGGATGGAACGCCACGGGTATCTCGAACCGGGGCAGTGCCGCTTCCAGACTGGCAGTCAATTGCGCCGCATCCGGTTGGACGGAATCCTCGGTTCGCACAAACGCCACCGGACGCGCACCGAACTCATCATCATCGACCGGAACCACCACCGCCTCCACAATCCCTTCCAAGGCGCAGAGGCGCCGTTCGATCTCTTCGGGATGCATATTCTCGCCACCCGACACGAATAGATTGTCGTGTCGTCCAAGTACCCGCAACCGTCTCTCGTCGTCAAACGCGCCCAAGTCGCCGGTCACGAACCATCCGTCATCGGCCAGAGGCCGTTCCAGACCCGTTCCAGTCCAGTACCCCGCGAACAGCGTGTCGCCGCATACCTCAATCTCGCCGGCATCCGAAATCCGAACCGTATTCGGCGATAACGGCCTTCCGGATGTGAGCAGGTCGTCGATACTCGCTCCCGCTGAGGTAGTGGTCGCCTGCGACGCCATCTCCGTCAGTCCGTAGGTCGTGAATAGGTTCAGTCCCTCTTCCACTGCCTCGCGGGTCAACGATTCGGGGATAGCGCTCCCGCCCAGCAGAATGGCCTTCAACCGCCGCAACGTCGCCGCGCCGCCCGCGACGCCCAACGTCCGGCGCAGTTGGGTCGTCACCAACGAAACATGCGTGACGCGGTACCGCTCGATGCACGCCGCGAGGTCGTCGTCCGGTTCGGGCACCACCACCGTGGCCCCGCCCAGCATGCATCGAAACAAGACGCCCAGACCCGCCACGTGGTACAGCGGTAGCGATAGAAGCCAACAGTCCCCCGGCGCCAACCGGATGTTTGCATTCGATGCGCGGGCGTTGGCCAGATGATTCCTCAGTGTCAACGCAGCCGCCTTCGGCGTGCCCGTACTCCCCGACGTCATGGTGATCGTAGCAATATCCTCGTCATCGAGAGCACGCGGTTCCCGTCCAGTTGCCAACTCGCCGAGCAGGTCCTCCGGACGAATAGACTCCACCGAAACGTCTTTCGACTCCGCCTCCGACACCACACCTCGCGCGTCCATACGCATCACGGCGTCCACGACGGCGGTGGCGGGCAGGCGCGGGTTCAACGGGCAAGCGCTCACGCCCGCCCGCATGCATCCCATCAGCAGCACCACGGCGTCGATAGACGTGGGAAGGACCATGGCCAAACGGTCGCCTGTCACGAAACCCTTGTCGCTCAACCGCATCGTCACCCCCTGCGATGCGTGCGCGAAATCGCGAAATGACAGTACACGCGCCCCGTCAATCAACGCGGGCGTTTCGCGAAATCGGTTCGCAGCCTCGTCCAGACAGAACGTGGCATCAGGCACGACGCACCTCCCGGAGCGCGTCCATTCGCACGTGACGCGCCAGTGCATGGGCAACGCCCAAGTCGACCTGTCCTGAGCTGACCGGGAACGGTCCGTCGATCACATCGGACCGGAACCAGCGGTGTGTGTCCAGCCCAACCGGGGCTTCGATGGCCAGCCCGGCCGCGAGGTTCGCAAGCGCAATGAGCCCAAGACCACTCTCGAAGCTGGACGTGATCACAGGGATCATCTTGAGGTTGGCCGCCCGGCACGCCAACCACTTGGTCACCTCCAACCCACCCAACAACGTCGGCTTCAGAATGGCCGCCTTCACCCCGCGCCACCGTTCCAGTTTGTCGATTCCGCACTCCACCACCGTCTCGTCGAGCGCCACGGGCATGCCGGTGGCCGTCGTGAAGTTTACGAGGCGGGAGGGGACGTCCAGCGGCTCTTCAATGTAGTCGATGTCGCAGCCTTCTACGGTGTGAGCGAAAGCCACCGCTGTGTCGTAGTCCCACGATCGGTTTGCGTCGAGGCGGATGACCGCGTCTTTGCCCACGCGTCGCCGCAATGCGCGGACGGTCTTCGCTTCGTCCTTCGGCGTGCCTCGCCCCACCTTCAGCTTGAAGGCGCGGTACCCTTCCTCATAGAGTCCGCGGGCCTGCGTCAGCACTTCCTGCCGACTCCCGCCCACCAACGCGTTCAACGTGATCCGTTCCACCGGATGCCGGTCGAGGAGCCGGTAGAGGGGCACGCCCTCCGCATCGGCCAACATGGTCAGAATGGCCATCTCAATCCCGAACTGCAGGGACGGTGCCAGTTGATGAGGACCCAGCCATTGCTCGAAGGCTTGGCCAAGGGATGCCAGGTCGGGCGGCACGGGGCAGCCCGTCAACGAATGGCCCGACCGGAGTGCCGCCTCCGTAACCTCGTGCAACGGTTCCATGCTGAATCCGGGAAGGGGCGCGGCCTCACCGAACCCCACGGCGCCCGCGTCCGACTCCACGCGTAGGATTACGCCCGACCGCACTTCGACAAGGCATCCGGCGAGATTCAGCGGGCGTTCCAACGGGAGGTCGTAGCGATACACCGTGACCCCGGCGACCCTCCCCGCACCCCCCCCATCGCGAACAGGACGCGGACGACGCGGCGCAGCGTCCCCGCGGTCCC